>CAZJDN010000082.1:6078-9465 GCA_964544775.1 uncultured Thiothrix sp. | reverse complement strand
GTTTGCAAAGTTTCCTCAATGCTGGCGCGATTCATCCACGCCATCATGAGGACTTCGTGCGTATCAAATTGCTGCGCAATGGCGGGAATCAAACCCTCCGCGTTGTATTTCAGCGAGTCAAGCATCCGAGCCATTAAATCACCTGCCCTGCTACTTTGCGGGTATAACCTGCCGCTGTGAGTTTGGCGAGGTATTCTGCCCAATAATGCGCGTGGTTTTTACCTAGGTCATACAACAAGTTCCAATCGTATAAACCGCTGTCATGATTGTCATCAAACACCAACTTGACCGCATAATGCCCCACGGGTTCGATGCCAATGATGTTGACATTTTCCTTGCCGATTTGCAGTTTTTCTTGCCCCGGCCCATGTCCGCGCACTTCAGCGGAAGGCGAATTCACCCGCAAGTATTCGCAACTCAAGGTGTGAATTTCGTTTTCAGACCACGTAATCGTCAGTTCGCGGGTTTTTTGGTTTAAGGTCAGGTCAAGTGGTGTCATAAAGGGTTCTCTTTACAGGATGTAACGGCTTAAATCTTCGTCTTGCACCAATGCGCCCAAGGTTTGGTTCACGTAATCCGCGTCCACGCTCATTTGTTCAGCACAGTCTGGCGCGTCAAACAAGACGTTTTCCAGCAAACGTTCAACTACCGTATGCAAGCGGCGTGCGCCAATGTTTTCGGTGCGTTCATTTACCTCGAAAGCAATTTCCGCAATGCGCCGTACCGCATCGGTCGTGAAAGTTAATGCCACGCCTTCGGTTGCCAACAAGCCTTGGTATTGCTCAGTCAAGGAGGCATTCGGCTCGGTTAAAATACGCTCGAAATCGTCTGCGCTTAAGGCATCCATTTCCACCCGAATCGGCAAACGCCCTTGCAATTCAGGGATCAAATCCGACGGTTTGGACACATGGAATGCACCCGAAGCAATAAACAAAATGTGGTCGGTTTTCACCATGCCGTATTTGGTGTTAACCGTGCAGCCTTCGATTAATGGCAGTAAATCGCGTTGCACGCCTTCACGCGAAACGTCTGCCCCGCTGACATTGCCGCTGCGTGCTACTTTGTCGATTTCATCCAAAAACACAATGCCCGTTTGCTCCACGGCAAACAAAGCCCGTTGTTTAAGCTCTTCTTCATTGACCATTTTATGCGCTTCTTCCTCGGTCAGGAGTTTGAGCGCGTCTTTGATTTTCAGCTTGCGTTTGCGTTTTTTGTTGTTACCCATGTTTTGGAACATGCTTTGCAATTGGCTCGCCATTTCTTCCATGCCCGGCGGGGTCATGATTTCGACATTTGTCGCGCCTACGGCTACGTCTAATTCGATTTCTTTGTCGTCCAATTCGCCTTCACGCAGTTTCTTACGGAATTTTTGCCGTGCAATGTTATCTTCGCTGGTGGTTTTGGGTTTGCTTTCTTCGCCCATTAACCATTCGCTAGCAGGGGCTTCTTTGCGTGGCGGTGGAATCAGAATGTCAAGAATGCGTTCTTCCGCCGCTTCTTGCGCACGGTAATTCACTTTCGCCACTTCTTGTTCGCGCAGCATTTTCATCGCCATATCCGCCAAATCGCGAATGATGGAATCGACTTCTTTGCCCACGTAACCGACTTCGGTGAATTTGGTGGCTTCGACTTTGATAAACGGTGCGTTGGCGAGTTTGGCTAAACGGCGGGCGATTTCGGTTTTACCCACGCCTGTCGGACCAATCATTAAAATGTTTTTCGGGGTAACTTCATGACGCAAGGTGTCATCAAGCTGTTGTCTGCGCCAGCGGTTACGCAACGCAATCGCAACGGAACGTTTGGCCTTTTGTTGACCGACAACGTGTTTATCCAGTTCTTGGACGATTTCGCGGGGAGTCATGGTCGCAACAGCCATTAGAGTTCCTCGATGGTCAGGTTGTGGTTGCTGTAAATGCAAATATCAGCGGCAATGTGTAAGCCTTTTTCGACGATTTCACGCGCGGAAAGCTCGGTATTTTCCAGTAATGCACGCGCGGCGGCTTGGGCAAACGCGCCACCTGAACCAATCGCAATCAGGTCGTTTTCTTGGTCGACTACATCGCCATTCCCCGTAATCAACAAGGAAGCAGTTGCATCCGCCACGATCAGTAACGCTTCTAAACGGCGTAACATGCGATCCGTGCGCCAATCTTTGGCTAATTCCACTGCTGCACGGGTGAGGTTGCCATTGTGTGCTTGTAACTTGCTTTCAAAGCGCTCAAACAGGGTAAACGCATCCGCCGTACCGCCTGCAAAACCTGCAATGACTTTATCGTTGTATAAACGGCGTACCTTACGTGCATTGCCTTTGAGCATGGTGTTGCCCAATGTCACTTGACCATCACCACCGACCACGACTTTACCGTTGCGGCGTACACTCAAAATGGTCGTTCCTCGATATTGTTCCATTGCAACTCCAGATTTTTTGTATGCGGCTTAGCGTGTGGGTGAAATGGCTAAATTTCAAGATCAATAGGCAAATCCAAGGGAATCTTTTTCATGCAGACAAAAACGCCCACAAATGTGGGCGTTACAACACTTACCTCGGCGCGGTTAAGTTGCCGCGTAGTAAATGTTTTGCGGATGCCACGCTTGGGCGAAGAAAAACCAACGTTCCAACAATAAGCCAACGTATTGCACGGCGAAAGCCATGCCCAACAGTACCACGCTGCTATTTCCCCAACCAATAACCGTCAACGCGATGGGCACAATGAAACCCGCAATCGGAAACGCCACTTTGATCATCTGTACCACTTCCGCGCTTTTGTGGTGGAAAAACTCGCGGGTATTAAACGAACCACCCATTGCTCCTTGGCTGATTTGCGTAATACGCGGATGTCGAACCCCAATCGCAGACATGGGCGTTGTTTTGCGTTTCAAACGGGCATTACGGCGTAAAGCATACATGCGTGTTACGTAACCAACCAAGGTCAGCACAATGGCTAATAGCGCGAACAAGCCCAACAAATGCGGCGCGTATTGGGCAGCCAACGCGGACGCAAGGGTAAAGCCGGAAGCTGTTCCCAACGCGAAATAATTCCACACCGTCAACGGGCTAGCCCATTCTTGGATGAATTTAATCGCCGCGTAAATCATTCCCGTACACACAAACAGCAACAATGCCAACGCAACGGCGGCAATTCCCACCAACAATGATAAGGGAATACGCACATTCCCCAACGTTGCTAATACTGGGTCAATGGCGAGGTAATGCATTGCGCCCCATACCAACGCCATTGCGGAAAATGCAGGTAACACAATGACTTCACGCGCCAGCCACGAAGTCCGCCACATGGTTGCGGCTCGCCATGCACGTTCGGGGCGACCTAAATGGAAAAAGGATGCAAACAGCCCCAAACCCATTAATGCCACAACCCACGCTGTTCC
>CAZJDN010000082.1:0-5978 GCA_964544775.1 uncultured Thiothrix sp. | reverse complement strand
GCGGGGCGCGTTCCCCATTCCGGCTGCAATTGATAGCCACCGCGCTCGGTAATTGCCACCGAAACGGCAGAATCAGGGTCATGCACATCCCCGAATAACCGCGCACTGGTTGGGCAAGCCAATACGCACGCGGGTTTACGGCGTTCTTCCGGCAAGCTCTGGTCGTAAATGCGATCCACGCACAAGGTACATTTTTTCATTACCTTTTGCTTGGCATCCAATTCGCGGGCACCGTAAGGGCAAGCCCATGAACAATACTTACAACCAATGCATTTGTCGTAATCAACCAAAACAATGCCGTCTTCTTTGCGCTTGTAACTTGCCCCCGTAGGGCAAACGGGTACGCACGGCGGGTCTTCGCAATGCAAACAGCTTTTGGGGAAATGCACCGTTTCGGCATTCGGGTATTCGCCGACTTCAAAGGTTTGCACGCGGTTAAAGAATGTTCCCGTTGGGTCTTTGCCATACGGATTCATATCCACCATGCCACCGCCGCCTTCGCCGGAGGTATTCCATTCCTTGCACGAGGTTACGCAAGCACTACAGCCTACGCACACATTTAAATCAATGACTAAGGCTAATTGGGTCATAATCAACGCCCCTTAAACATGGTTTTGAATTTGCCACTGCCGCCTTTAAAGGTCAGCCATTTACCCACGGGTTTTGCCATGCCGGGGTAACGCGGTTGCACGGGGAATTGGGGCGCGGTTGAACCCTGTTCCGCATCGCTGGCGCGGTATACTTTCACTCGCACATCAAACCACGCTGCTTGCCCAGTAATCGGGTCGGAGTTGGAAATAGATTCACCTTCCGGCTGATTCGCCAATTCTTCGCCAATAACATGGTTGAGTAAGAAACCGCGCTGGCATTCGTTGGCATCTTTGTCCAAACTCCATGCCCCTGCGGCTTTACCGATAGCATTCCATGTCCAAACCGTGTGCGGTTCTACCGCTTGCGAGAAACGTGCTTGGCAACGTACTCGCCCGTGTACGGATTCCACCCACACCCAATCGCCATCGTCAAAGCCGTTTTCTTGCCCTACGCTGGGGTGCATGTGCAAATAGTTGTGGGCGTGAATTTGCCGCAACCACGCATTTTGCGAATCCCATGAGTGATACATCGCCATTGGGCGTTGGGTCAAAGCACTTAAGGGGTATTGCTGTTTATCGATGTGTTCGTTTTCCAGCGGCTCGTAATAAAACGGCAGCGGGTCAAAGAAACGTTCCACGCGCTTGCGCAGGCGTTCTGGTGGTTGCTTGCCTTTGGTTAAGCCTTGTGCGGCACGGCGGAATTTCATCAATACTTCGGAATACAAATGCACGTCAATCGGCTCGTCGTAACGGGTTAAACCGTTTTCTTTCGCCCAACGCAAGTAGCCCATGTTCCAGTTGCGCATGTACTGGAAGGATTTCGGCAAGACATGATGGTGTACGCAATCGTTTTGCGCGTATTGTTCCCACTGATTGGGGTTGGGTTCGCCGCGCATGGATTTATCCCCATCTTTGCCGCGCCAACCGCTTAAGAAACCAATGCCCGAATTGGGAGCGGTTTCAAAGTTGATAATAAAATCGGGGTAATCGCGGAATTTGCGCTTACCGTCTTGATCCACAAACGCGGGGAATTTCAAGCGCGTAGCCAGCTCAATCAATACATCTTGGAACGGTTTGCATTCCCCTGTCGGCGGCAATACGGGAATCCGCACCGAATCCACTGGACCGTCGAATTCGGAAATGGGGCGATCCAGCATCGACATTACGTCGTAACGTTCCAAATACGTGGTATCCGGCAAAATTAAGTCTGCAAACGCGGTGGTTTCCGAATGGAAGGCATCACACACCACCAGGAACGGAATTTTGTATTCGCCCTTGGCATCCTTATCCACCAGCATTTTACGCACTTCAGAGGTATTCATGGTCGAATTCCACGCCATATTCGCCATGAAGAGCAGTAAGGTATCAATTTTGTACGGGTCGCCGCGCCACGCATTGGTAATGACATTGTGCATTAAACCGTGTACCGACAACGGGTATTCCCACGAAAAGCCTTTATCAATCCGAATCGGTTCGCCGTTTTCATCCACGAATAAATCATTCGGGTCAGCCGGCCAACCTAGCGGCATTCCATCCAACGGAGTATTGGGTTTTACCGCATCCGCCGAAGTCGCTGTTTTTGGGCACGGTGGAATGGGGCGCGGGTACGGAGCTTTGTGGCGGAAACCACCGGGGCGGTCAATCGTTCCCAGCAACGACATCAAAATGCTCAAGGCACGAATGGTCTGAAACCCGTTGGAATGTGCTGCCAAACCGCGCATGGCATGAAACGCAACCGGATTCCCCACCACGCTAGCGTGTTCATCGCCCCACGCATCCGTCCACGCAATCGGTAACTCGATTTTCTGATCACGGGCTGTAATACCCATTTCATGCGCCAAGCGTTTAATCGTCGCCGCCGGAATGCCCGTAATCGCTTCTGCCCATTCGGGCGTGCAAGTTTCCACCCGTTCGCGCAGCAATTGGAAAGCGGGTTTGACGGGCGTACCGTCTTTCAACTTAAATTCACCGATCAAAAACGGGTCAACCCCCGGCGTATGGGTTGAAATCGGTTTATTCAGATCACGATCCCACCACAGCTTGTTTTGTGGGTCGAAACACCCTGCGTCTTTCGGCACTTCAAAACGCAAGAACATCCCGTAATCACGGTGTTCGGGGTTCATATTGACCAGTTCCGCACCATTGGTGTAATTCACCACGAAATCACGGTCATACAAACCTTGCTCGATGATTTCCCGAATAATCGCCATCAGTAACGCGCCATCTGTGCCGGGGCGAATCGGAATCCATTCATCCGCCACCGCCGCGTAACCCGTGCGAACTGGGTTAATCGCAATCATGCGCCCACCTCGCCGTTTGAAATCGCCAATGTCGATTTTCATCGGGTTGGAATGGTGATCTTCCGCCGTACCGATCATCACAAACAGTTTGGCGTGGTGTAAATCTGGGCCACCGAATTCCCAAAACGAGCCACCGATGGAATAAATCATTCCTGCCGCCATGTTTACCGAACAAAAGCCGCCGTGCGCGGCATAGTTGGGCGTACCGAATTGCTTGGCGAATAACCCCGTCAAGGCTTGCATTTGATCCCGCCCCGTAAACAACGCAAATTGCTTAGGGTCAGTAGCGCGTAAGTGTTGTAAGCGTTTGGTCAGCGTATCAAATGCTTCGTCCCAACTAATCGCCTCGAATTGCCCCTCGCCTCGCGCTGCTTTGGCTTTACGGCGTAACGGTTGGGTTAAACGGGCAGGGGAATATTGCTTCATGATACCCGATGAACCCTTGGCACAAATTACGCCCTTATTCAGCGGATGGTTCGGGTTGCCCTCGATATAACGTACTTCGCCATTTTTAATATGGACATTAATCCCACAACGGCAAGCACACATATAACAGGTGGTGCTTTTGATTTCGGTGGTTGAATCGGTTTGCGTAGCCATCATTATCACTACATCACTAAATTAGAAATTAATGAAATACTGCTTGATATACCACCACGAATCAATAAGATTTTTTATCTTTTATTATAGAATTTTTCTATCTATAGAAAACCTTTGATTATTCGCAATTAGCCGTAAGTCTGGCAAAGCTAGGAAGCAGAAAAATCTTGCCTATACTTAGACTTAGTAAACTTATAACGCCAAAGGATGGTGACTATGTACCCAGCCCAAACCCTGCCGATTTTGCCGAGTATTGTTTGCATCAGTGGTCTGCTTTTGAGTGGGCAAGCCAGCTTTGCACTGGCTGCTCCGGCGGAATTACCCCCCATTACGGTCAATGTAACGGATGCTCGTGAACCCGCCTTTGCCGCCTTACGTGATGCTGTCATTTACCACGAAGAAACCCGACCCACCGTGCACGCACCCGTGTTAAAAGACTTGCTGAAATGCCAATTGTTGCATTTACCCGTACATACCGCGCCGGAAACACCGATTCAGTGGGTGGTGATTGCTGATGAGCAATGTGAACCCGCCTTTCATGGGGCAAAAACTGCGTGGTTGATTGGCACAAAGCAAGATCAAGCCCACGTATTCCTTGCAGGCACAGCCAATAGCATTAGCTTTAGTACCCATTCGTTGTTGTTGTATGTACCGCTGGAATTGCCGCCGGAAGTTTCCCAACGCATCCCTTTAGCGCATCAAGCAGCCCGTTGCGCGATACAGTGGACATGGGAAGAGGGGAAATACACGCGCACCGCACAAACCGAACCTACCTTGTTGGTGAATGATCCGGTTGCGGGTGGCTGGATTGAAATGCCGTTAAGCCAGTATGTGCCCGATTACCCACGCACGCTTTGCGCGGTGGATTAAAGCAAGTACGCCAGTTTGCTGCGGCGGGCTTGGATTTGCGCCAATTCCGCTGGGCTATTGGCGAACATTTCGGCGTTGAATGGGACGATTTTACCGTTACGAATCGCCAAACGTTTCATGCAGAAAATCTTAATCGGCAATAACTTAAGGTCTGGGATACGCGCTTGCAATGCCGCTGGATCATTGAGTTTGATCAAGGCTTCTTGCAATAACGGTAATACCACCGCACGCAACTCTGATTTCGGCTCAAGTAATTGGTAATCGCTAATCCGTGCTTTTAACCAATTGCTTAGGCGGGTCATATCGTCGGGAAATTGCTCACGGTATTGCGCATACGTCAGGGTATTAAATTGTTCAAGGTAGCGGTAATAATCGAAATCTTGCACCCCGATACTCACCGCAGCGTAATGACGGGAGATTTTCCCCCGATGGTCGATATGTCCACCGCTATCCAAGGGGTAGAAACCCTCGGTGGTTTTGCCCGTATTAAACGCCAGATCGGTATCCAACGGGGCGTAAGCCAAGCCACTTTTTGCGGAAAATGACAGCAGCCAAACCAAACCTTCTTCCGCCAAACTGCCGCCGATGCGGGTGGAATACAATTGTACTCGCGCTGGACTTGCACCCGCTGCAATCAGTTTATTGGCGCGAATCGTACCGCTGAGCAAGCCATTCAAAGTAATGAAATGCGCGGCTTGGGTTTTAATCGTGTTGCTGATAATCCGTACATTTTTAAACAGACCGTCGCTGGCAAAAATGCCTTGAAAGGCGGCTTGTTCTGCGGTGATTTGGCAATTGTCGATATTCACGTTTTCCAGCATTGCGCCGGACATTTGATCTTCCATCCGGCAGGGTGAACCGTCCGCTGCCTTTTTCACTGGGTCAGTTTTTGCAGGTGGAATCAATTGAATAGCGTCTTTGTGCCCAACATCGTTGCCGTAAGTACGTTGATCAGTAATGTTTACTTTGCTGATACGGACATTATTTTCCCATACCCGTAACCCGTCACCTCCCGCTGTCGGTGGCAAAATAATGGTTTTATTTTGCAGGCACACACATTGCGGCACTGCGGGTTGCTGAATCGCTTGTTGCGCGGGGTTCGGTGCTTGGTAATAACAAGGGTAAAGCGGGGTTTTGCTGTAGGTGCGGTAGGCTTGGCAGGTTGCGCTATCGACGATGTAAAGTGATTCTGGTGCAATCAATGGTGTGCATTTAAACACTTCATTCGTTGTTTCCAAACGTTGCAGTTCTGCTTTGGCATTGGTTTCATCGGCAAGGGCTGCGGCTAATTTTTGTGCGTAACCCGCATTAGCGTAATCGGTTTGCAGTTTGGTGCGATTTGCCTCGTAACTTTGCACTAGGGCTGGATTGGGTTTTGGCTTGGCTTTTTCTGCCGCAATTGCCGCATCCAGTGCTTGTATGCGTGCCGGATAACTGTCTGCCCCTTCTACGTACCTACGGTATGCGGCTGCATTTGCCTGTGCGGTCGCAATGGTGCGAGCTAAACTAGCGTAAGAAGTAAACGCGCTCTCGTTTGCCATAACTTGCCTCCTCGGTGGTTCAGACAAGTATAGCTTTTCACCTTCCAAGTGATAAGTAACTTTAATGGAAAATGCCA
>CAZJDN010000081.1:5280-9484 GCA_964544775.1 uncultured Thiothrix sp. | reverse complement strand
AACAACGACAGTGTTATCCGCGCTGTTGCCCCCCACAGTAATTCGTTGTCGTATTCTTGGAAATACACCACAGGCACAGGCTTTTCCACACCTACGAGGTGCTTGTAGCGAATTTCATGGTGCTGCGTTTGTGCAAGCCAACGCAATGGAATGGTGAAGGTGCGAGCGACTTCCTGCGGATTTGGGGTAAGCGGATAAGGCCACGGTAACACCCCGACTGTTGGAGCAATGCAATAGCGGCTAACGCTGTGATGAGCGGCAAGTTGCCCTAACACTTGCACATCTTGCGGGGCAATACCGATTTCTTCGTGAGCTTCACGCAAAGCGGTAGCGGTTAAATCAACATCGTCAGGGTCACGTTTACCGCCTGCGAAAGCAACTTGCCCACTGTGATAATCTCGCTCGGAAGCAGGGCGACGAATAAACAGCAAATGCCAGGCATTTTCCACCCGTACAAACGGTACGAGCACTCCCGCTTCGCGCTGGGCAGTAATCGGTACATCGTGGGTTGGCTCTGCCCTTTTGTGCAAACGTTGTGCGATTTCGTTTATTGTAATTTGGTCTAGCGCATCCATTGGATGATTCCTATCGGTAAAAACCCGCCGTATAAGGCAGTTGCTTATAGATGATACAGCAGACTGCCTTAAAATCTGTTATGAATTGATAAAGTGCAATACGGGCTTGCTGAAACCTCCCCGTTTGCGCTTCCCCTCCCCTTATTATTTGGGTGTTAGTGTTATGGTCAAGCTGGGTATGCAAGATTATGCCGGATGGCAGCGCGTATTGTTCTGGAGTGCGTGGTTACTGCTATTTGTGCCGGGTTATTTCATTTGGCACGGGTTTTCACTGATTGGTTCACTGGTAATAGCAGGTTATCACGACACAATTGATTTGGTGTTGCTGCTGATTTTTGGCACATCACTGGTTGAATTGTTATTGATCGGCGTTTACACCCTGACGCGCTTTTGGCATCAGGGGTATCCGTTTAAACGCTTATTGTTGTGGCTGATGGTCGGGATTGCCTTGATCCCCTTAGCCGCAGCGGTTGGCGGAGCGTATTCCTACCTCAAACTGGCTATGTAAACGCGCACTGGATTTACACCATCCGATGTGCAACGAATTTACTCAAGTTATCGAGGATAGCCCCACCACGCCGGAAGCCTAAACCACAGGCTTCCCAAGCGAAAAATACGCCTGCTTGGTAGCTTCGCCCCTGCACATCTTTTGGGTAATCCGCAAACGCTTGGTAAACAGTGCGGTAGCGATCATAACTGCCCGATGCAGCGTGGGTAATCGTACCTGTTGCGTCGTAAATGGTGGTATTCGCCCCCTCACGCCCAAACATTTTCTTCGCCACATACGCTTTGCCTTGCAACGGGGTCGTGCGTGTTTCGAGCAAATACGGCGAATCCGGGAATAAGTCGTATAAGATTTTCATCATCCCTTTGCTTTGGAATAACAATGTGTATGCTGGATTTAATACCACTGTATCCGTATTGCGCCCAATTTCATCCAAAATACTGGTAATACCATCGGTTTGCAGGGCAATGTCTTCCCACGGGTAAAGTTTAAACCAGTAATCAAAACGGGTATTACGCGGGTTAAATATCCCCGCATTTTCCAAAAACCCGACTTCATCCATGTAGCAAAAATCCGTTTGAAAACCTGCTTCAGTGGCTAAATGCTGCAAGAAACGCACTGTGCGTTCGTCTTCCGCTTGTTCACGAACGCTGGAAAACAAAATGTTTTGGAAATTGTAATACTGGTCGAAATTCGCCGGATCAGCTTCACCCGTGAGCAATCGGCGGAAGTTATTGCGAATACTTTCGTACACGGAATTAAATTGTGCGGCTTCGTCCATCCCATTGGCTTTTAGTAAAGCCCATTGCACAATGGCGGTTTCAAACAAACTGGTGGGCGTATCGGCGTTGAATTCGATCAATTTAATCGGTAAACCATCCACCCCACCCGCAAAATCAAACCGCCCGTATAAATGGCGGTGATCTTCGTTCCAACTGCGTTTAATTTGCGAAATTAAATTGAATGGAATATCCAACTCAGGGAATAATTCGTTATCAATGACGTATTGCCCTGCTTCAACAAACATCGCGTACAGGGTATTTGCGGCGGCGTAATAGGCTTCGACCTCCTCTTCTGTCACCTGCACGATTTCATCCGCCACATACGCTTGCCCATCGGGGTCGGTATGCCATGTCATGCCGACTTCTTCCATCAACGCAGGGCTGATGGGTTTGACTTTTTCCAACGTAATCATGCGCAATCAACCACCAAACGAAGAGGAGCTACCGCCAAAACTGCTTGAACCGCTGGAACGACTACCACCTGCATCGGAACTACCACCGCCAAAGAATCCCGATTTCGGTTGTGAAGCGGATGGATTCACCGCACGGGTATCCGTGCCCCCCGTCATTGGGCGGCTAATAGAGGTTTGAGCACGTTGCTGCTGGTATTGTTGATGTTGCTGGTAATTGGAATTGCCCATTAATTTATTCGCAATCACACCACCAATTAATGCCCCCGCAGCAGAAGCCAGCAATGTTTCCCCAAGACTCATGCCTTGGCTACTCGCCATTGGTTGCGTTAGCGTGGATGTACCGGACTCAACTTTTTTCGCTTCTTCTTCCGCGATTTTTTTCAGTTCCGCTTCACTTAAAATGCGTTCTGAACCGTCCATACCCTTGAGAATGGCGCGTGTACCGTCTTGCGATGGGTATTTTTCCTTCAACTCGTAAGTGTCGGGGTTTTTGCCCGTTTGCTGAATCACCATGAATACGCCTTCGCCTTTGGTCGCATCCGCAATCGAGCCAGATGCTTGGTTCTGGGGATTCGGCTGTTCACGATCACAACCTTGCAAACTGGCAAGGATAGTTAAGCCCAACGTACCAACCATTGAATACGATAAAATTTGTTTCACATAGGGTTTGCGCATGGCTGCCTCCTGTCTAAAAGTATGCTGCACAATAAGAATAATAGCGGTAAAAAGCCAGAAAACCTTGTACTGTGAAGGTCGATAATTTATACAGCCAATTATCCGAAAAAGATTTATCCCGCTGAGTTAGCTAGGCAAAATAATCTCACCCTGTACTCAAAACACTATTTTAATAATTCAGAGTCATTTGATTACTATGAAAAAAACCATTTTGTTCGCTGCTTTAGCTGCGTGTTTAGCCATTACTCCTAGCGTTTTTGCTGGCACAATTAACCTTAACAAAGCAGACGCTGCCGCATTAGATGCATTAGACGGTATTGGTGCGAAAAAAGCCGAAGCAATTATTGCTTACCGCACAACACACGGTGAGTTTAAAACCTTGGATACGCTTAAAGATGTTCCCGGCATTGGCGAAAAATTATTTGAAAAGATTGCGCCCAGTTTATCCCTAACGGACGATGCAACTGCACCAGCGGCAACCGCTGCTACCGACAGTAAAACGAGCACTCCAACTGCTGCTGCAACCACAACACCAACAGCAAATGTAGCTACCGACAACAAAACAAGTACTCCGGCAGCTACCACCAACGATAAAGCAACACCCGCCGCTACAACAGGCGACAAAGCCGCAGGAACAAAAGCAAAAACTGAAAATAACACATAATTTTTGCTACCCTTGCTCAGGTACGTTGCTCATGCAGCGTATCTGACTTTACGGCAAGGAAAATACCAGCAAATGCAGAAAAATATTTTAGTCACTGGCGGCGCAGGTTACATTGGTTCGCATACCTGCGTAGAGCTTTTGGAAGCGGGTTTTACGCCCATTATTTTGGATAATTTATGTAATAGTTCGGTTGAATCATTACGCCGTGTTGCCGAAATTACCCAACAAACGGCTATTACTTTTTATGAAGGCGATATTCGCGATACAGCTTTGCTCGATAGCATCTTTCAAACGCACGCCATTTACAGCGTCATTCATTTTGCTGGCTTAAAAGCCGTCGGTGAGTCTGTCACAAACCCTTTAGCCTATTACGATAATAATGTCGCAGGCACGGTAAATTTACTGCAAGCCATGCAGCGTCATGCGGTAAAAAATATCGTTTTTAGCTCATCCGCCACCGTATACGGCGACCCGCATACCACACCGATTCAGGAAGATTTTCCTTTATCCGCCACGAACCCTTATGGGCGTTCCAAACTGATGATTGAGGAAATTTTGCGGGATTTATACCAATCGGATGCGGCATGGCA
>CAZJDN010000081.1:0-5180 GCA_964544775.1 uncultured Thiothrix sp. | reverse complement strand
TTAGGCACGGGGCAAGGTTACTCTGTATTGGATATGGTGAAAGCCTTTGCTGCCGCCAGTGGGCAAAACATTCCTTACCGTATGGTTGAACGCCGCGCGGGTGATATTGGTTGTTGTTACGCCGACCCTAGTCAAGCACGGGCATTAATTCAATGGCAAGCCGAAAAAGGGCTATTGGAAATGTGCCGTGATACGTGGAATTGGCAACGTAATAACCCGCGCGGTTACACAGTTAATTAAACCGCCTATCCCTGTTATCTGTCATTTTTATACGTTTAGTCATTGGGCTATCGCACTAACGTAATGTGCGGCATAGCATAAAAACATAAACGAAAATTATCAGCAGGGATACTCCAATGAATGTGAAGGATTTATCGGCAGTTTTACTCGGTTGTGCAGCAGTCTCTGCTTTAGGAGGCTGTTCCACAGCCCCAACGCATTACGCCCCCAGCAACCGTATGTTGCCAGTCAGCGTACCGACGGATTACGCCAATCCACCGAGTGTACGTGATCAAATCAACAAACAAGATTTGTTGGAAGTCACGGTATTTAAAGTTCCCGATTTATCCAAAACTGTGCGCGTTGATGATCGCGGTAATATTACGCTACCGCTCGTGGGTTCGATTCGTGCTAGCGGTTTAAGCCCTAGCGAATTGGAAAGTGCCATTGCCAGCCGTTTAGCACGCGATTACATGCACGACCCGCAAGTGAATGTGTACGTCAAAGAAGCAACTCGCAATCGGGTAACAGTCGCAGGTTCGGTACATCAATCGGGCATTTTCCCCGCTGCTGGTGAAACTACCCTACTGCAAGCCATTGCATTGGCGGGCGGTTTGGATAAACTCGCGGATCAACAGAATATTTATTTATTCCGCAAAACGGGGAATCGCGTCCAACGTTATCGGGTCAATCTGGATGCCATTATGCAAGGGGCTGCACCAGACCCTGTATTAATGCCTGATGACCGCGTGGTCGTACTTGACTCACAAGGCAAAGTCTTAATGGAAAATTTGCTGGGTTTTATCGCATCACGTAACTGATACACCTATTCAAAGCCTAACACGGGCACATGTTAGGGCGGTCGAGTGATCGCCCTTTTTTACCACACACCACCCAATCATGATGGCTATGGTATACTCTTTTGCGTAATGAATTGAGAGGAATAACCGATGGCTTACAGCGACTTTTCTCTAAAAAAAGTAAAAGACACGTTCGGTCTGCAAACGATTGAAAGCCAATCTCTGTTTACCCATGTTCCTCCCGTTAACATCAGTGCACTATTACAAGCAATATTGGCACGAAACCTACCGTTAGCGCAGGCAATTAATACAGAAAAAGCCCGTTCCGAACTATTAATCATTAACTTACTACTAGAAGTAAAAGAACAACTACAAGGTACTATTAGCCTTTTCTCTGGCATTGACTTTACAGTTGATAAAGAACGCGGGTTAGCAGGCTTTTGTGACTATATTATCGGTGGATCAGCAGAACAATTTTATTTAGATAGCCCCGTCATTACCGTAGTAGAAGCAAAAAATGAAAATATTGTCTCTGGTTTAGGACAATGCATTGCTGAAATGTACGCTGCACAGATTTTCAATCAACAAGAAGGTAAAGTACGGGAAACCATTTACGGTGCAGTAACAACGGGAGATGAATGGAAATTTCTCAAACTTGCAGCACAAACCATTCACATCGATAAAGACAGCTATTACATCAGTGATGCCGATAAAATCATTGGCATTCTCATCCACATGGCAACAGCATAAGCCGACTATTCATAACGCTTGCCGTTGACTTCAATCCAACCGCCTTTACGCCCTTGTGGATCATGGTGTGTCCAGTGCAATACGCCGCCTTTATTGTTCCACACGTATTCGCCCGAAATCGTCACCAAGGTATTCTCCGCAACAGGTGCACGCGGCGCAAGCTCGGTATTATGCGCAACCAACAGGGTAATATCGGGGGCGAGTGCCACCAAAAACCGTTGGTGTTGATTGCCTTCTAAATCATCTTTCAGCAGTTTAACCACTTTGCCTTGCACCGTTACGGCAAATTTTGCGTCGGGGTTATTGCGCGATTGGCGAATCTTCTCCACAGCCTGTTGGTAATTACCATTCGGCTGAGGCGTAACCGAACTGGTTGCTGCCACGGGTGTGGAGGTACTAACCGTTGAATTATTCGGCTGTTTGAAATGTTGGTACAGGGAAATCAACCCCGCACCAACCAATACCAGCAATGTTTTGGCAACTTTTTGTTGCATCACGCGCCCCTCAACCTTTCACGGTTTTACGCAAGTAAGTCAGAATTTCTTCACGGGCTTCGGCTAATACCGAATCACGATCCAACGTATCCAAAATCTGCTCGACAGTCAGTTTCGGCCCCGCATCTCCCCACGATTTGCCATTGGCTAACCACTGTTCAGCAACACGCCCCACGACTAAAGTGCTATACCAAGCCACCGCCCCTTGTGTTGCACCTGTAATCAAGGTCGAAAGCCCTCCCGTCCCCAATTTCAACGCAGACGAAATCAGATGCACCGCCCATACCGTCCCCATTAGCAAGACCATTTGCGCCAGAATCGTTTTCACCAATTCCCCCGCTTCGCCCCGCGACAAAGGTAAACCGTATAAACGCGACAAGTGTACAATCATACTGCCATCAATAACCGCCGCCGCAAGCAAATCTGCAATTGGAATGGGGTTAAATGCCACCGCAATTCCCTTACCCAAGCAATACAAATGAATGGTGGTTTCGCCCATTTCACGCTTGATGGCAAGAATGCGTTGCCCCACCGCATTGCTTAAATTACCTGCGAATAAGGAAGCATTTAATGCTGCCAAGGTTTTCCCTTCTGCTTCTACAATATCCCACAACCGCGATTTGAGGTTGACGATATTTAACGGGCGTTCGCGGATACCTTCGTGTTCCTCGCCATTTTCATCGACGAAAATAACCGTCTGACGGTGCGCTTGCGCGGTGGTAAACACAATATTTTCGGGTGTAATAATGCCCTGCGTGCGTGAACGCAACACAGCGCGTAACTGCCGTTGTTCTTCTTCCGTGTAACGGTCTGCTTTATTTACCACCAATAAAATCGGGCGGTGGGCACTGGCAACCATTTTCAGGGCTTGAAATTCGACATCGGTCAAATCGCTGTCAATCACGAACAACAGTAAATCGGCGCGGCTAGCGACTTCATGCGCCATTTTTTCGCGTGCTTCGCCGTCAATTTCATTAATACCGGGGGTATCGATGAGGAAAATGCCACCATCGGCGTATTCTTCCCACTGCTGCATATTAACCGTGCGTGTTTCACCGTGTAATACACTGACGCTAAAAGCCGTTTTACCCAATAGCGCGTTTAACAAGGAAGATTTCCCCACGCTCACCCGCCCAAACACGGCAATGTGCAAATGCCCGTGTTCTAGCTTATCCAGCATGGAACGTACTTGCGCGTAATCATCACTCAACGTTTGCCGAATGCTATCGGGAATGCGCACATCATCCAGTAATTGCCGCAGACTTTCGGTTGCCAATTGCAAGTGCGTATCGCCGGATTTTACGGTAGATTCCGGTGTTTCAAGCGTAGCTTCTGCCGCATTGTTTAGCCCGATGCGGGTCAATAACCAATCTGGTAAATGTTGTTGTACGCTCTTCCAGATTTCCACAAGGCCTCTCCTGCAAAGTCATTTATTGTGTCGGTATTGATCAATAACCCATTGCGCAACGGTTTTGCTACGCGCCTCCAGATTGCCGTTAAGCATCGCCTGAAACGTGCTGGCAGCACTGGCGGCTTTCAGTGAACCACGTTGTTCCAGCGTTTGCACCACCGAATGCCCCAGCGCGTCAAAGATTAACCCATACGCTACCGCGTGAACCAAACCACCCGCTACCGTACCAATGCCGGGAAAGGCTTTCAAACCATTCCCCGCTACCGCTAATAACAACGGAACGCTTTTATTCAATTGCCCTTGACTAAAATTAAGGAACTGGTCAATGTCCAACTGACTAACAGGACTGTCATACAATGAGCACAATTCCTGCACCATGCGCGTACCGATTACCCCTTGAATCACCAAGTCCGTGCCGGGGCTAACCGAAGCCAATGCGCCAAACACGGCTTTACGGGTGTAATTGCGTACCAGATTTTCCCCTTGTTCGCGGCGAAAGGCTGTGCGCGTTGCGTCGAGTTTTTCTTGCACCAAACTCAATACGCTGTTGTCGCGTTGTTGGGCTAACCATTCCAAACGCTGGTCAATTTCATGCTGTAAATATTTTGCCAGCGCGGAAACATCCACCTTGCGCGGACGCTGCACCACTTCTTCGCGCCCATCGGGGTAAATGCGGGTAATTTCCTCTGTGCCACCGGATTGAATAAATACCACTTGTGGCAAAGGTTTATTAAAGCGGCTTTGAATCCGGGTGGCTAATTGTTCTTGCTCCGTTTTACTGTATTGGTCACGCTTATTGACCGCAATAATCAGTGGTTTACCAAATGCGGCAAGTTCCAACAAATCGTGGTGTTGGCTGCGGGTTAGGTCGGAATCGGTAACGTAAACCACAATTTCTGCCCGAATCGCTTCGTCGCGTGCCATTGCATCCAAGCCGCCTTCCGCCTCATTACGCCCCGGTAAATCGGTCAGCAATAAACGATCTCCGGCAATGGTTAACCAAGCGTATTCGTGGATTTCACGGGTCGAACCGCCACGTAAATGGATTTCCACCCCCGCTTCTGGCAGCAAGGCTTTGATAATGGAGGATTTACCCGTGCTTACGTCACCAAACAGCGCGATATGCACTTCATTCGCGGCTTTACGGGCATGCAACTGCGCGATTTCAGCTTGCAAGGGCGCGGTATCCATCCCTGCGGTGGCAATTTGATGCATTTCCCCAACTAATTCAGCCTCCGAAACAGGCTGTTCACGCCGTAAAATGGCAGGTTTTGCTGCACGCCCTGCGGTGAGGAACTTGTAAACAACCGCAAGGCTAAATAGCACAATCAGTGCCACTACAGCACTATAGGTATAAAACAACCACGGGGGTAATTGCTGCAACCGATCCCACAAATCGAGGAAGTTTTTCGTCGCAAAAAACAAAAAAAGCAGAAACAACAAGGTCATCAGCAGAAATAAACCTGCCAATAACCAACGTAAGCGCGAGGTAATTTTCATGCGTAA
>CAZJDN010000080.1:0-9611 GCA_964544775.1 uncultured Thiothrix sp. | reverse complement strand
TGGTACATGAGTACACCAGTATCGAAGGTGTGCAAGAAGACGTGGTTGAGATTCTGCTGAATCTCAAAAAGTTAGCGATCAAATTGAATGCGCGTGATGAAGCTACGCTGACCTTGAAGAAAAAAGGTAAAGGCGTGGTAACAGCCGCAGACATTGAGCGTGATCACGATGTGGAAATTATCGATCCATCCCATGTTATTGCGCACATTACCAAGGATGAAACTGAGCTGGAAATGAGCCTGACCGTTACACGCGGTCGTGGTTATCAGCCAGCCTCTGTACGTCGTGGCCCGGATTCACCAGAGTTACCATTAGGTACTTTAGTGCTGGATGCAAGTTACAGCCCGATTACACGGGTTGCTTACAACGTAGACAGTGCCCGTGTTGAGCAACGTACTGATATGGATAAGTTGGTGCTGGAAATCCAGACCAATGGTTCAGTAAATGCAGAAGAAGCTATCGGTATGGCTGCGCAAATTTTGCAGCAGCAATTAGCGGTATTCTTCGATCTTCGCATTGAAGAACCAGTACGTCGTGAAGAGTCTCAACCAGAGATTGATCCGATTCTGTTGCGTCCAGTTGACGATTTAGAATTGACCGTGCGTTCAGCAAACTGCCTGAAAGCAGAAAATCTTTTCTATATCGGTGACTTGGTACAACGTACTGAAACAGAGTTGTTGAAAACACCAAATCTGGGTAAGAAGTCTCTGACTGAGATTAAAGATGTGCTTGCACAGCATGGTTTGACTTTGGGCACTAAGTTGGATAACTGGCCGCCTGCGGGTCTTGACCACCGTGACAGCAAAGTGGGTTAACCACGGGTATTGAAGGATATAAAAGATGCGTCATCGTAATATTGGTCGTCAATTGAGCCGTGATAGCAGTGCCCGCAAAGCTCTGTTGCAAGCTCTGACAAACTCACTGCTTCGCTACGAAGCAATCAAAACTACGCTGCCAAAAGCAAAAGAATTGCGTCGTGTAGCGGAGCCGCTGATTACTCGTGCGAAAGAAGACTCTGTACATAACCGCCGTATCGCTTTCTCACGTTTACGTGATAAAGAAGTCGTTGGCAAACTGTTCAACGAACTCGGTCCGCGCTTTAAAGAGCGTCAAGGTGGTTATCTGCGTATCATCAAATGCGGTTTCCGCGCGGGTGACAATGCGCCAATGGCGTATGTTGCTTTGGTTGATAGCGCAGACGCTGGGCAACAAGCCGCAGCGGAGTAAGTTTTTACTCGCGTTTGTGAAAAGGCCGACATTGTTCGGCCTTTTTGCGTTTCTCCAACCTAGTATTGAGGGTGTTATGCAGGATAACCAACACAAAGCTGTCAGTGCCGAAAGTGCACGCAAAACAGCAAAAATCTTTACTTACGGCAATATCTTGTCAGTTTTGATTCCGTTTCCTGTCTTTATTCTCTGGTTTGGGGCAGGTATTCTAGTCTACGCGCTGTTTCGTCATCATCCCAATCCTCGCGTGGGCTACTACACACAAATAGCTGCTTACCAGTATTACGGTTTGGCAGGTGCTTTAGTGCCTGTTTTGACGTTTGCACCGGGTGATTTCTTTACCAATTGGTGGTGGGCTTTGTGGATTGTTTGCGTTGCTGTGCTGATTCCCCTTTCTGTCCGCCAAATTCTGCGCGTAAACCGTGAAGAATGGCACGATACCCCTAAGTCTGCTTGAGGAGTGGATAATGTCCGAACTACGTCATGATTGGCGCATTGAAGAAGTGAATGCGTTGTTGGCGATGCCGTTTGCTGATCTTATGTTCAAAGCGCATCAGGTACACCGTGAAAATTTCTCAGCCAATCAAGTGCAAATCAGTACCTTGTTGAGCATCAAGACGGGTGCGTGCCCGGAAGATTGCGGTTATTGTTCACAAAGTGCGAAACACGACACTTCCCTAGAGCGTGAGCGTTTGTTGCCGTTGCAAGAGGTGATTGACGCGGCGCAAGAGGCGAAGAATAGCGGTGCAACGCGGTTTTGCATGGGGGCTGCATGGCGTAATCCTACCGATAAGAACCTTGAGCGCGTGATTGAAATGGTGCAATCGGTTAAGGATATGGGTTTGGAAACCTGTGTTACTTTGGGCATGTTGACCGATATGCAAGCACAGCGACTGAAAGCAGCAGGGTTGGATTATTACAACCATAACCTTGATACTTCGCCTGAGTTCTACGGCAATGTCATTTCCACACGTACTTACCAAGACCGTTTAGATACTTTGGACAATGTACGCAATGCGGGGATTAATGTTTGCTGTGGTGGTATTTTGGGCATGGGTGAGTCCCGCCAAGACCGTGCGCGTTTGTTGCAGCAATTGGCGAACATGAAATTCCACCCCGAATCAGTGCCGATTAATGATCTGGTGAAGATTGAAGGAACACCATTAGCCGGAGCGCAGAAACTCGACCCATTTGAATTTATTCGTGTGGTGGCGGTTGCGCGGATTATGATGCCGAAATCGTATGTACGTTTGTCCGCAGGGCGTACTGAAATGAGCGACGAAATGCAGGCATGGTGTTTCTTTGCTGGGGCAAATTCCATGTTCTACGGTGAGAAATTGCTGACCACGGAAAATCCGGCGGAAAATCACGACCAAAAACTGTTTAACCGTTTGGGAATTACGACAGAAGCTAGTCGCCCAAGCAGCACTTTCCTGTAAGTGTGTAAGGAAACTGATGGGGTTACGCGACTCCATCAGTTTCAAACATCCATTATTTTCTTGGGGCTGAAAGTGAGCGTTCCAGCTCAGCCATTCCAGCAGGTAAATCAATTTGCGCCCCGTTAGCACGCATACTTGAACCCAACGCATGTAAGGTGCGGAATAGGTTGTGGGCGCGACTTTGTTCGCCCATTTGCCCAATGCGTAAAATATTCAAGCCAAACGCGCCGGACAATTCGACCTTATGCACTTGCGACATGTGGTTACGTACTGCATCCGCCGATACTGCTGCTGGAACAATAATGCCAACTACCGAATTTAAGCGGTGGGCTTTTTCGATGAGTAGGCGTAAACCCATTGTTTCAATGCCTGCTTGTAGGGCTTCAGAGCAGCGTTGGTGGCGGTGGAAACGTTGGGGCAAGGTTTCCTCACAAACTAAGCGCAACGCTTCGTGCAAGGCGAGGATGCCGGAAACCGGGGCGGTGTAATGGTAGGATTTTTGATTCCAAAATTTATCGGCTAATTTCGCATCCAAACACCAGTGGAAAGGTAATTCTTCGCGGTGGGCAATTTTCTGCTCCCACGCAGCTTCGGAAAATGCCAACAGGGATACGCCCGGAATGGAAGATAAACCTTTTTGTCCGCCTGTAATAATTGCATCCACTTGCCAGTTAT
Source organism: uncultured Thiothrix sp. (assembly GCA_964544775.1). Classification (GTDB taxonomy): domain Bacteria; phylum Pseudomonadota; class Gammaproteobacteria; order Thiotrichales; family Thiotrichaceae; genus Thiothrix. The sequence continues at coordinate 6,270 of CAZJDN010000080.1, read as the reverse complement.
CCATTTCCAACGGCATAGTGCTGAGGGTACAAACGGCATCTACGATGACTAAACAGCCGTAGCGTTTGGCGGTTTTGGCGATGTGCTCAAGGTTTTTATTGCAAACCGTGTTGGAGGTTTCGCCTTGTACTAGCGTAACCACATCGTATTGCCCTTGTTGCAGTGCCTTTTCCACGCATTCGACGCTCGCACCTTCGTTGGGTGGCATCTCTAAAATCGTTACTTCGCCACGTACCCGTCGAGCCATTTCTGCGAGGCGTTGGCTGAAATAGCCGTTGGTAATGCACAGCACACGCGAACCGGGGGTGACAAGATTGGCAATAGCCATTTCCATTGCAGCCGAACCCGGACCACTCACTGCCATGACGTGACTGGAATGGGTTTGGAAGACGTAACGCGCCATGTCTTTGACTTGCTCAATGACACGGTTCATGGTTTCGCCGAGGTGATTGATGACAATGGAGTTGGCGGCGGCAACTTTTTGTGGAATCGGCACTGGTCCCGCACCCATCATGAGTAATGGTTCGTCTGGCAGAATGTGTTCAAGCGGCTCAATAAGGGGGGCCGGAAGCGATGCGATCATGGGTACGTGTGTCCTAGATTGTTAAGATTTTGCTAAAGGTGCAAAGTATGCCTTGAGTTCAGCAATTTTTCACGCAGATGCTGCTATGCACAATGCGTATGAAAGTTTAACTGTACGCAGAAATTGTGCAGGATTGGTGCAGAAGGTTTGGATTTTGTTTGATTCAAGATAAATGAATTATTTTTATCGATTTACGGTGGGGTAAAGCTGGCGTATCAATGCCAGCCCTCCCGTGGGTGTTTAATCAGTCATAACCCAGTTTAGCAATGCGGTGAATATCAGGGTCATTAATGCTTTTAGGCAAGTTAAACAATAAGTTACCATCTTTTGCAGGATATACACGACCTGCATTTAATACAGCTTGGGCGGTATTACGCATAATAACGGGAGAAGTGCTACTTGGCTTGTTGTAGTGTTGTTTTTCCATGAATCTAATTTCCATCTAGACGGTTGGGATGTGAGTTTTTTACTTTTTAACGTTTGCTAATCATATATTTTCTGCACTGAACCTGTGCTTGCTAGCGAGCGTTGATTTTTAATGCTAGCAGAGGAAATGCACTATTAGTAGTAAGTTGTATATTATTTGCACTGTATTGGGGCGTTTTTTATATTATTGTCTTATTGCATTGTAAACCTTAATTGATGAGTATAATGCTTTTTTACGCAATGTAATGGTGAGGATTCTTATGCAAAACAAAAACTTCTGGATTGGTAATGGCTTATTAGCAGGTGCGTTGCTTATCCTGATTTTTATGGAAAGCCTATCCCAGTTGTTGGGCTTGGGGGCTGTCGCTTTATGGATGTTGTCAGCGGCGGCGGGCGTGTACTTTGTGATGAAAAGTTAATGGTAGCGTGTTTGTCTCATGTTAAAACCTTTCAGTGTTAGCTATTGTTTCGGCGATAGTACGTTGGGCAAAGTGTTGTTGGCGCGTAATGTTCAGGGAGTTTGTGCGCTGGCATTAGCCGATGAAACATCGGCGTTAATGGATGAATTACGCCGAAATTTTCCTGTGGCGAACTTGCAAGTGGATGTGGCACAAACGTATTTGGCGGAAGTGCTCCAGTACATCGAAAATCCACAGATGAAGCTGGCGTTGCCCCTCGACCCGCAAGGTACACCGTTTCAGCAGCAGGTATGGCAAGCGTTACGGCAAATTCCTTGTGGGCAAACGCTCAGTTATCGTGCGTTGGCGCAACAATTGGGTAAGCCGCAAGCAGTGCGTGCCATTGCCAGTGCGTGTGCAGCAAATAAAATTGCGGTACTGATTCCTTGTCACCGTGTGGTACGTAGTAATGGTGAGCTTTCCGGTTATCGTTGGGGTGTTGCGCGTAAACAGGCTTTATTACTGCGGGAAAAACAAGCGTAGTACGTCGGTTGATTACGAATCATAACCTTTTTTTCTAGAGAAAATAGAAAAAATTCGGGCTGTATGGTGATTTTAGTTGAGTTATCTCATGTTATTTACTGAGTAAATTCTGTTTACTAGCGGCAAAGGATTCGTAGTCATAAACAGAGGACTTTTGATACATGGACGAGAAAAAAGCCTTTTTCATTCAGCGTTTGAATGATCATGTTCAGTATTTAGATAAAATTACGCAAACGGTGCGCGGCAAAGCAGAATTTACGGGTTGCGATTGCCACGGTTGTCAACTGGGCAAATGGTTGGATGGTAGCGGTAGGGATGATGTTGCCGCTTACAGTGATGATGTGGAAATGTTTGATACATTACTTACCCGTCATGAGCAATTCCATCGCATTAGTGGCGAGGTATTAGCCGCTCATGCACAAGGCGATAGCGTGGGGAGTTATCGCTTTATGACGGAAATGCACAAACTCTCAGGGCAGTTAGTGAGTTTGTTACTGGGTTTAGACCGTAAATCACGGCTTGCTGCTTCTGCCTAAGAGGGATGGTAGAAAAACTCCCGCTTACCAAAACGTCAGCGGGAGTAAGCAGCTAGCAAAGCAAATTACGCGGCTTGTTTTTGAGCAACGTGGACATCCAAGGTTTTAACAGGCGCAACGCCTTTTTTGATCAAACCTAACGGTGCGCCTAGAGGTAAAACGGTACGCCCGAAGTAGCTATTCAGGAATACTGCACCCGCCGCATAGAAGCCCAGCAGCGAAATGCCTAGTTCAGAGTAAGCCGCCAATGGGCTAAAGATTTCGGGGCTAACGCCTAAAATAGTCAAGCCTAAAGCAGGCAGTAAAATATTAATCAAGACTAAAATAGCGGCGAAAACTTTGTTCGCTTCAAACGCGGCAACCATGATGAAAATAGAAAAGAAGAAGTACCCAAAGCAGGCAAATGCCAATTGACGCGGGTCTGCTTTTTCACCTACTTCACCCAACCAGCCCAAGCTAATCGCCCAGTGCATTGCTACCGAAACCCAGAATAAACCGTACACGCCTAAGACGATTGCGCCGAAGTAATTGTTTTTCTTAAAGTCGACGGTTGAAGCCCAAATTTGTGCCGCAGAGCCTAAGAACAATGCCCATGGAATCAAATACGTTACGCCACTTGTCCAGCCTAATTTAGCTGAAGCCGCGACGAACGTCACAATCGCCAAGCCGAATACCCCTAACGCCGTCGGGTCGGACATAACGATTTTGGTTTCGTTAACTGGTTGTTGCATGGCGTGTCTCCTTTATTGATAACAAAAACGTATCAGGGAGTGGTGCTAGGATTTTAAGTATCAGTATCATTGTGGTGCGGGATTATCCTAGCTTTAACTGGGGCAAACCCTGACCAATATCAAATCCTGCTCATATTTTGTGAAAACTTTGTATAGGTTTCTTTTCTGCATAGTTAATGGTCGAGTTTATTTTTGGGAATAGTTCATGGTAAAATGCAATAAAAAATCCCGTGGAAACATCATGTACGAAACTAGAATCTCAACCGTGCTACGGTGTCTTGAAGAAGTTGCCCAATATTATCCCAATCATGAAATCGCCAATGAACTGGGTGTGAGTTCCAGTACTGTAAGCCGTTGGTTGAAACGGGAGACAGAGCCGAAACCTTACGTTCTACCCAGCTTGCAACAAATGTTAATGCCCTTTGGTAAACCTGCAAATCAGGGTGATTTTACCTTTATTGATTTGTTTGCTGGGATCGGCGGCATTCGACAGGCTTTTGAAATGAATGGTGGGCGTTGTGTGTTTACCAGCGAATGGGATACTTATGCACAACGTACTTACCACGCTAATTTTGCCGACGGTCAACCCATTGCTGGGGATATTACGGCTATAGCAGAAGCCGATATTCCTAATCACGATGTGTTATTAGCCGGGTTTCCGTGTCAGCCATTTTCGATTGCCGGAGTCTCGAAGAAAAATGCTTTGGGGCGAGCGCACGGTTTTGCGGATGAAACGCAAGGCACGTTATTTTTTGATGTTGCTCGCATTTTGCAAGCGAAACGCCCAAGCGCATTTTTATTAGAGAATGTAAAAAACCTGCAATCGCATGATAAGGGCAATACGTTTCGGGTGATTCTGCATACATTACGGGAAGAATTAGGCTACCACGTCTATTGGACTACTTTAGATGGTCAACATTGGACACCACAGCATCGTGAACGTACCGTGATTGTTGGTTTCAAGCAAGCTACAGGGTTTAGTTGGAATGCATTGGCATTACCTGCTAAAGGGCAAACGAAAATGCGTCAGATACTGCACCGTACTGACGGTTCTGAACCTGTTTTAGCCCACGATGAAGGACGCTATTTTGATCATATCCAGCAGCAAGTTCACGATAAATACACGCTTACGCCGAATTTGTGGAAGTACTTGCAAGATTATGCGGAAAAACATCGAGCCAAAGGCAACGGGTTTGGTTTTGGTCTGGTTTATCCCGATAGTATTGCGCGAACATTGTCCGCGCGTTATTACAAAGATGGTTCTGAAATTCTGGTGTGGCAAGGGGAAGGATGCAATCCACGCCGTCTAACACCGCGTGAATGTGCCCGTTTAATGGGGTATCCAGACGATTTTCGTATACCTGTTTCGGACACCCGTGCGTATAAACAGTTTGGTAACTCGGTTGTGATGCCTGTTTTCCGTGAAGTGGCGCGGATTATGAAACCGTGGATTCTCGCGCAAAGTTATAAGCCCATGATCGCCGATCTGTGGTCAGAACAAGACGATAGTGTGTATTATCACGCCACTCAACGTTAATAAGGGGATAATGGTGAATCTTGCGCCACTGGATAATGCAGTTCATTTGCTGAGCTTAGGGATTTCTAAACCCGATATTCAGAAGTATTGGCAAGTTTTTTTTCTGTTGTTCACCCAAGCTGATGCAGGCAAAAAGTTTGAGTTTGATGAAGTGTCTGCTCAGTTTATGGTAAATAAATCAACGGTTTCTGCTAAGCTAAAAAAATATTTACAGTTTTATCCAGAGCATATTGACCAACTTATTGGTTTCTACCCTTCTGTTGATGCAATCATTGATTTAGCAGTAAGGCGTATTGGCACACTGACACCCGAAAACGTGTTTACTGTGAATATGGCGTGCAAAGAAATCGTTGATTCTATTACTCGCCCCAAACACGATGCTTTCATTAGTGCATCTTTGAAGGAGATGGGGGCTTTAAATCGTCAACAGGTCAAAATCGGTTATCAACAGTTAGCCGATTTTATGTATGACGATTATGCTGAATTTCTAACGGGTTCGGATAATGGGCGTGTGTCCATTGCCGGACGCATGAATGAAGAAATTCTGTTACGAGCACTGGGGGCGGCAGGGTTAGTGCGTGACCAGCATTTCATGCGTACAGGTACGGATAGTGGCGGTGATATTCAAATTTACCATCATGGGCGAAAAAACCTGACATTGTACTGTGAGGTTAAAAGCTATAAGGCACGCGAACGTTTTCTGCGCGGCTTACGTGATATTCCGTATGCGGATAAAATTGGGGCAGGTTTTTTCCTCGATGCTGCTGAGTTCAATCCGACTCGAACGATTAAGTTACTGGAAACAACACCCAAAGCGATTTATATGCCGCAGCAAACGTGGGAGCAGTTGCATCCTGATAGTCTGACAAGCACGACACATCAAGGTAATCGACTGTATCGCCCTTTAGAGCGTTTCGCGACAGATATGGCATATTTCGTTAAAAATGGCGAGCTGCCCAGCTTTAAATAATCCCCAATAACCTTAAATAATAGACGTTACCATGCTAGTTTTTTCTGATCTGACTTTGCGGCGCGGCTCTAAAGCCTTGCTGGAATCCGCTTCGTTTGCGATTCATCCCGGACAAAAAGCGGGGGTGACGGGTGCGAATGGGGTGGGGAAATCCACGTTATTTGCCTTAATTCGTGGTGAATTGTCGCAGGATAAAGGCAATTTCAGTATGCCGCCGAGTTGGGTGATTGCGCATGTCAAGCAAGAAACGCCATCGAGTGCGCAAACCGCGCTGAATTACGCGCTGGAAGGTGACGTGGAATACGTCAGTTTGCAGGCGCAGTTGGAACACGCAGACGGGGCGCATTTGGGCGAATTGCACGCGCGTTTGGATGCGATTGATGGTTATACCGCCGAAAGCCGCGCGGCAACTTTATTGCACGGTTTGGGTTTTAAACCGGAAGAAATTCAACAGCCTGTGAGCAGTTTTTCCGGCGGGTGGCGGATGCGTTTGAATTTGGCACAAGCCTTGATGTGCCGTTCTGATCTATTGTTGCTCGACGAACC
>CAZJDN010000079.1:0-9643 GCA_964544775.1 uncultured Thiothrix sp. | reverse complement strand
AAGAGTACAGCGCAGAACGCGAAGCTCTGATGGAAAACCTGCAAGAAGGTCAAGTCATCAAAGGTGTGGTCAAAAACCTCACTGATTACGGTGCGTTCCTCGACCTCGGCGGTATCGACGGTTTGTTGCATATTACCGATATGGCTTGGAAGCGTGTTAAACATCCTTCTGAAGTGGTTAGCATCGGCGACGAAATCGAAGTTAAAGTTCTTAAATTTGACCGCGATAAAAACCGCGTTTCCTTGGGTCTCAAACAATTGGGCGAAGACCCTTGGCAAGATCTGGTACGTCGTTACCCATCTGGCACACGCATCTTCGGTAAAGTTAGCAACTTGACTGACTATGGTTGCTTCGTTGAAATCGAAGACGGCGTTGAAGGTCTGGTTCACGTTTCTGAAATGGATTGGACTAACAAAAACGTTAACCCAGCTAAGGTTGTGACCTTGGGTGACGAAGTTGAAGTTATGATCCTCGACATCGACGCTGACCGCCGCCGTATTTCTTTGGGTATGAAACAATGCCAACCTAACCCTTGGGATGAGTTTGCAAACTCTCACAACAAAGGCGACCGCGTTTCTGGCAAGATCAAATCCATTACTGACTTCGGTATCTTCATTGGTTTAGAAGGCGGTATCGACGGTCTGGTTCACTTGTCTGACATTTCTTGGAACACACCGGGCGAAGAAGCGGTACGTTCTTACAAGAAAGGCGACGAAGTGGAAGCTGTTGTATTGGCTGTTGATCCAGAGCGTGAGCGCATTTCTTTGGGTATCAAACAGTTGGAACAAGACCCATTCTCTAACTTCGTTGCCGCACATGCAAAAGGCAGTGTAGTTCGTGGTATCGTGGTCGAAGTGACACCTAAATCTGCGAAAATTGATTTGGGCGAAGGCATCGAAGGTATTTTACGTGCTTCCGAACTGTCGCGTGATCGCGTAGAAGACGCTCGCAGCATCCTGAAAGAAGGCGACAAAATTGAAGCTAAATTCATGGGTGTTGACCGCAAAACACGTTCCATCAACTTGTCTATCAAAGCGAAAGACGATGATGATGAAGCGCGTGTAATGCGTGAGTACACTGGTCGTTCCAGCGGTGCTTCTACATCCTTGGGTGACATCTTCAAGGAACAAATGGGCGAATAATTTCGCCAGTCAGGAAGGCAAGCAGGTCAAGGATGACCTATATTCCAGTGTTGCGGATCATTATCTGCAACACTTCTAAGAATTTAAAAAGCTGAAACATGTTATTGGAAACCCCATCGCTTGTTCAGGAGTGGAAAGGATGACCAAATCTGAAATCATTGATATTCTTTCGCGCAAGCAAAGCCATCTTAGCAGCCGTGATGTTGAATCATCCGTAAAACTGCTGTTAGATAAAATGGGTGATGCCCTTGCTAATGGCGGACGTATTGAAGTCCGTGGATTTGGCAGTTTCTCATTGCATCATCGTGCGGCTCGCAAAGGGCGTAACCCAAAAACAGGGGATCAGGTGGCATTACCACCGAAACACGTTCCGCACTTTAAACCGGGTAAAGAACTACGGGAACGTGTAAATGAATCGCGGGAGCAATACCCCATTCAGGATTAATCCTGTATATTCTCTTGCACGAAATCAATAAAGGGAGGCTTTCAATGCCTCCTTTTTTACGTTTGACAGGTTATGCTAGAAATATTGTTCCTCTTATTGCCGCTGGCTTTTTATTCAGGTTGGCAGGCTGCACGTAAACGCTACAAAGAACGGCAGGAAAAGCGCAAGCAAATTTCTGTTCATTATGTGCGTGGCATCAATTACCTCCTCAGCGAACAGCCGGACAAAGCCTTGGATGTATTCCTCAATTATCCCGAAATTGACGAGTACACCGCCGACACTTTTTTGTTGCTGGGGAATTTGTTCCGCAATCGTGGGGAAGTAAATCGCGCTTTGCGTGTCCATCAAAATCTGGTAGCACGTCCAGACTTAAATAAAACACAGCGCGTAGCTGCTATGCTTGCTTTGGGGGAAGATTTCTTTTCCGCAGGGATGTTGGATCGGGCGGAAAGTGTTTTTACCGAATTATTAAAAGATGACCCTAAAAGTGCTGATGCGTGTGAACCTTTACGTAATATTTACGAACAATTGCATGAATGGGATAAAGCAATTGAAATCAGCCAGTATTCACAGCAACGCAGTAAAGCTGATCATTCCCGATTAATTGCACATTATTACTGTGAGTTAGCGACTCAAGAATTGCAGAAAAACAATTTATTTCGTGCCGAAGAAACTATTAAACAGGCAGAGAAAACCTATCCTGCCTCAGCGCGTGTCTTAGTATTAAAAGGGGATTTATCTTATGCGCGGGGGCAACGTGAAGAGGCTTTGAAAATTTACCAAACAGCCATTAGCCAAGATACCCGTTTGATGGGGATGTTATTTAAACACTTAGTTAACAATTTCCAGCAAAAAGTAGAATTAGAGAATCTTTATAATTTCTCCCGTGAGTTGTTTGGAAAAACGCAAGATGTACGTTTATTTGCTTATTTACTGCAACTAGCACGTAAATTGGGCAAATTAAGCGATATGCAAACTCATGTAGAGGCACATTTACTAAAAGGTAAACCGAGTTTAAACAGTTTGGCATATTCTACGGAAGTCTTATCCTCTTTATGGCAAAAAGAGGGGAATTGTGAAATAAATCAAATTCAAACTGCATTACAACGCTTGGCAGCAAGTCAGCCTGAGTTTCAATGCACGCACTGCGGGTATAAAATGCACGATTATTTGTGGCGTTGCCCAGCATGTCATCAATGGGATAGCGTTAGTAGTGTTTAATTTTTGTAGGAATACAACATGTCCAGCCGTTTGATTATTGCTCTCGATTTTGCAACTGCCGAACAAGCCTTAGCTTTCGTTCAGCCATTAGACCCCAATCAATGTAAATTAAAAGTTGGGTTTGAATTATTTGTTGCAGCGGGACCGGATTTTGTACGTCAATTAGTACAACGTGGCTTTGATGTATTTCTTGATCTGAAATTTCATGATATTCCCAATACCGTTGCATCGGCGTGCAAAGCTGCTGCCCAGTTAGGGGTGTGGATGATCAATGTTCATGCCGTTGGTGGGGTGAAAATGCTACAAGCAGCACAGGCTGCATTGCAAACATTGGATAATCCACCCAAATTGATTGCAGTTACCGTGCTAACTTCAATGGATAAAGAGCAATTACAAACCACAGGAATCAATATTGAACCCATGCAGCAAGTACAATATTTAGCACAATTAACTGCCGATTGTGGTTTGGATGGTGTTGTCTGTTCTGCACAAGAAGCGGAAATCTTGCGAAAAACATTAGGAGACAACTTTTTATTAGTAACGCCAGGTATACGCCCCGCAGGCAGTGAGCAGGGCGACCAATCACGGGTAATGACACCTACACAAGCAAAGATTGCGGGTGTAAGTTATATTGTGGTTGGGCGACCAATTACCCAAGCCATTGATCCATTAGCAGTTATTGCCCAAATCAACGCTGATTTAGGCGCGTAAAAGTTGTTGAGCCGTTTTCTGCATAGCCCCACGGGCAAAAATTAATTTCCAGCGGCTGCCACCTGCTTGTCGCCAAAGCAAGGCAGCCCGAACACCCGCTAATAATAAAGTCCGAATTTTCGCTGCATTATCAGGGTTAGAAAGGTGCGTTTGATCACCTTTAATCATGATACGTGGTCCCAATTTACTGATGGTGTTGGTATAAATATCAGCTAAACGGGCAATCATGTTGGCGTGCGTCATACCAAAGAAATCAAGTTGTTGCTGTGCGTTTTCAATGCTACCTAGCAATAATTTGAGAATATTTTCATCATTAGCTAAGCGTTTTTCTAGGTACAGCAGGTTAACGGCATAACGTGTAGCATCAATATTCTTAGGTTTGCCGTCTGGAGTTAAACCACCACTGCCAAGTTGATACATTAAAACCCGTAGCCCAGTTTGCAAGCGATGTGTTCCACCGTACAAGGCTTCTGGTGTAGAAACATCATCAGTTAAAACACTGTGTACACAACTTTCAAGCAATTCATTGTCCACATTACCGCGATTGGCAATCTGCAATACACCTTCTACACATTGAAACAATGCAGCAAGGGCAATAGTTCGATTTCGAGTATTTGCTTCCACAGCAGTTTTTAAATCCAGTTTTAAGGTAACGAAAGCATAAGGGCTAATGCTTAAAATTCAAGTTAACCTTGTTAATCAATGGCATTCCTTTTCGGTACTATCAATAATTCCTCCACCTAAACAAGTTTGATCTGCATAAAACACAATCGATTGTCCTGGTGTAATAGCGCGTTGCGCTTCTGGAAAACACACTTCTGCTTTATCTAAATCAATCATTCGTACATGACACATTTCTTCAACCTGACGGTAACGCACTTTCGCTTTACAGGTAAATGTAAGGGCAGGGGGCTTACCAGTCACCCAATGCAGTTGAGATGTATATAGAAAATGCTTCATCAGTAAATCATGCTGATGACCTTGCGTAACAATCAACTGATTGTTTTCCATGTCTTTATCGACCACAAACCACGGTGCTTCTACCGCATCTTTACGTCCACCGATACCCAAACCTTGGCGTTGCCCTAAGGTGTAATACATTAAACCGTGATGCTGACCAATAACTTCACCTTGTGGTGTGACTATTTCCCCCGGTTGCGCAGGTAAGAAACGTTGCAAGAAGTCACGGAATTTACGTTCCCCAATAAAGCAAATACCTGTGCTGTCTTTTTTACGTGCGGTAGTAAAACCCGCTTGTTCAGCGATTTCACGCACGCGCCTTTTTTCTAACTCGCCAACGGGAAATAAAGTATGTCGTAATTGGTGTTGCTGTAAAGTATAAAGAAAGTAAGTTTGGTCTTTATTGTGATCCACACCCTTTAACATAAGAACATTACCTGCGGTATCGTGTGCAATACGTGCGTAATGTCCTGTCGCAATATAATCTGCACCTAAATCCAAAGCAGTTTCTAAAAAGGCTTTAAACTTAATTTCTTTATTGCACATAATATCAGGGTTAGGTGTACGTCCCGCTCGGTATTCATCGAGAAAATAGGTAAATACATTGTCCCAATATTCACTGGCAAAATTGCGCGTATGCAGTTTAATACCTAATTGATCAGCAACGGATTGCGCATCTGCTAAATCAACATGGGCGGAACAATACTCTTCGGTATCATCTTCTTCCCAGTTTTTCATAAATAAACCTTCCACCGCATAACCTTGTTCCAGTAATAACAAAGCAGCAACGGAAGAATCAACACCACCAGACATACCAACAATAACGCGTTGTTTAGGCATTTTTAATCCTGTGCAATAAAATAGTGCAAACTTTCCAGCGAATGGCGCACACCCAAATCATATAAATCCAACGACCTACCAACCAATTCACTACGCCACGGACGCGGGGTTTGTTGACGAATTTCTTCGCGTGTTAACCAATGCACCGCTAAAATATCAGAATCAATTTGATAACCTTCGACAGGTTCTAATAATGTACCTGTGAAAGTAAAGCGCATATAAACTCGCTCAGGATCATTGCGTTGCATGTGAAAAACCCCCAACAAAGCCGTTGGTTCAAACCGCCAGCCCGTTTCCTCTAAAGTTTCCCGCCGCACTGCATCTAATACGCTTTCACCAAATTCCATATGCCCAGCAGGTTGGTTAATACACAATTGCCTGTAATGTATTTCTTCTACCATAAGAAAGCGACCGTTGTGTTCAATTACACTAGCAACGGTAACGCGTGGTTTCCATGTCATTGTTATTGCTCTCTTGGGGCTAAAAGTAGCTATTCTACCCAATATTTATGTGGTTAGGGTAGAATCCTGCTTTGCGTTTGTTTGTCATCGGTTTTTATCATGCTTTTAGAAAATACATTGCAATGGTTTTTTGCTTGTCCTCAATTCGTCGAACCGTTGTTAGCGGATGAATTATCCAATTTAGGTGCTGAACAGGTAAAAATCAGCCATTCTGGTGTACTTGCAACGGGTGATTTAACCTTTGGCTATCGCACTATGTTATGGAGTCGTCTCGCTTCACGCGCCACATTATTACTAGCGCAAGGTTTCGGAAAAAATCAGTCAGAATTACAAAACTTACTAAAAAATATCCCATGGGAACAACATTTACGCTCAGATGGGACATTAAAGGTACGTTTTTTCGGCTTAAATGACGATATTCGCAATACACAGTTTGGTGCGCAATGGATAAAAGATCAAATTGTAGACTATTTTCTAGCCCGTGAAGGTATTCGTCCCAGCGTGAGCGACGAACCAGACATCGTTGTAGTTGTAAATTTGCACAAAGGCAATGCCACCATCGGCATTGAACTGAACCAACAAGGATTACACCAACGTGTATACCGTGAAGAAAGCAGCCGTGCGGCTTTGCGCTGTAATTTAGCGGCTGCCATTTTATTACGCTCAGGCTGGGCAGAAATACTTAAAAGCGATGCTGAAACCATTGGTTTGTTTGACCCTCAATGCAGTGACGGCACATTATTAATTGAAGGCGCGTTAATGGCATTGGACATCGCTCCCGGTTTATTACGTGAACAAACTGTTGCCGAACGTTGGCTTGGACATCAGCCGATGCTGTGGGAAAGTTTATATGCAGAGGCTCAACAACGCCAAATACAAGCAGAAAAAAATGCAGAACGCTTTGTTTTTTGGGGCAATGATCCAAATCCTGCCGCAGTAATGGCAGCGCGTGCCGATTGGCGTTCTATTCAGTTACCTGATTCACGTTGGACGCAATGCAGTTTAGATAAAATGCCTACTTCATCGGAAGCAGTAACGGGATTAATTATTTCACAATTGCCTTTTGATGCTGATGTAACCGTTGCTGTTTTACGTCAAAATTACCAAGTATTAGGTACATGGATGGCGCAACATAAACATTTGCGTGCAGCATTATTTGCTGAATCTCAAGCTCCTTTAATGTTAACTAATTTATTTTACAGTAAAGAATACCGTTTTCTAAACGGTGAAACGGAAAGCAAGTTATATACATTTGATACTTTAAATTTAAAAGAGCGACCAACAGTTTATATTTCAGAAGATTTAGCTAACCGTATCAAGAAAAATTTACGTAAACTCAAACCATTTATTAAACGTGGTGATTCAAATGCTTACCGTGTATACGATGCAGATATTCCAGAATTTGCTATTGCAGTAGATCGTTATGCAGATTGGCTACACGTTCAAGAATACGCTCCCCCTAAAGATATTGATGAGAAAACGGCAAAACAACGTTTAGAACAAGCATTAATAACACTTCCTGAAGTTCTTGCTATTGAACCACGTAAAATTATCCTTAAACAACGTAAACAACAAAAAGGTAAAAATCAATACGAACGTCACAATAAAGAAGAACAAGCATTAACAGTGGTCGAGCACGGTGTAAACTTCAAAGTAAATTTAACAGATTACCTTGATACCGGGCTTTTCTTAGATCATCGCCCCATGCGCTATTGGTTACAGCGTCAGTCAAAAGATAAAAAAGTGCTTAACTTGTTCTGTTACACCGCAACCGCAAGTGTTCATGCTGCAATTGGTGGAGCAAGTCGTGTAGACAGTGTTGATATGTCAGCAACATATTTAACATGGGCGCAAGAAAACTTTGCTTTAAATAATTTTCGTCATGATCCTTATCGTCGTTATCGCTTTATTCAAGCTAACGTATTGGAATGGTTAGAGGAATGCAACGATGAATATGATTTAATTTTTCTTGACCCACCGACATTTAGCAATTCTAAACGTATGGATGCAGTGTTTGATGTACAACGGGATCACATTACATTAATTCATGACGCAATGCGCCTGCTAACCCGTGATGGCACACTTATTTTTTCTAATAACTTCCGCAAATTTAAACTTTCACCTGAAATACAGGAACGATATACCGTACAAGATTATCGAATGCAATCGTTACCTATTGATTTTGAACGTGATCCCAAAATTCACGGTTGTTGGTTGATACAGCATCAAAAAAGCTAAATTTTTTAGCAATTGATCAAGCATTATACAGAATCATTGCTATACTTTTAAGCGAGTGTGTGTCAACTTTCGCTGAGGTTAGCAATGAATTCTGCATTTAGTCCTTCATTTCCTAAGTATTTAATTCCTTTCGTTATTAGTATTGCACTAGGAACTATACCCAATACTTCACTAGGGGTAACTCAACCACAAAGTGTCCAAGATGCAACCAATATGACTCCAGTCATACCCTTAGGTGCTGAACAAGAGCGTGAAACCGCACTTAACTTATTAGGCGATGCGGATAAATTGCGTTTAAAAGGGGATAGCACAGCAGCCAAAGATAAATATTTTCAAGCGCATACACAACTAGCACAATTAGCCGTTACAGAACCTAATAATAATGCACGTCAACGTGACCTTGCCGTTAGTTTCATCAAAATGGGGGATTTATATAAAAGCACAGGAGATATTAACAATGCGTTGGAATCTTACCAAAATTCTTTAACTATCAGTGAGAAATTACTTTCACAACCAGCCATTCCGACCGAATGGTTACGCGATTTACCCATGAGTTATGAACGAATTGGAGAAGTTTATTCAACCAATGGAGATATTATTACAGCAGTAAAATGGTATAAAGACTCTTTGGCAGTTAGCAAAAAGTTAGTCGCTATTTCTCCTACTGAAACAGGTTGGCAACGGGATTTAGCCGTTAGCTATAATAAAATGGGCGATCTTTACAAAATCAATGGTGATAAAAACGAAGCCCTTGAATCCTACCTTTCTGCATTAAATATCAGTGAACATTTACTTACAAACGAACCAAATCAAGTAGGGTGGTTACGTGATCTATTAGTTAGTTACAGTAAATTAGGTGATCTTTATAAGAGCAGTAACGATTCAGCTAATGCACGCAAATGGTATCAAGCATCATTTGGTATTACGCAAAAACTGGCTGTACTCGAACCGGAGAAGAAAGAAGAATATGACCAGCGAGGAGCTAGTTTATTAAGCAAGTTACAGGCAATACATTGAAATAGTTGAATTTTTCAAATTCTTCTATATGTTGCTTCTGCTTGATGTTTCTGATAAAAATTTTATTTTTATTACGTACTTACGTAAAAATAAATTTACTCTTTTTAAACAAAAAGATACAATTGAATTGCTATCTAATATATAGCTTAATATAAACTTACTTAGCTATCAGGTATGACCATGAGTAACGTAGTCAAATTGCACGATAACGCTAGTTACAACACCATTGAGTTGGAAGAAGCCCCCTCTGAATTCCCCATCCCTGATACAAATTGTTATTACGGGGTAGCAGGGCGGTTTGCACAGGAGGTTTGTGAAAAATCAGAAGCCGACCCCATTGGGGTTTTGATTCATCTCTTGACTTGGGCAGGGGCTTATTTTGGTAATCGTGCAGTGCTACGTTTAGGAGATATTGAAGCTCCGCCGCGTTTATTTTGTGTAACGGCAAGTGCTGCGGGTGGAGGGAAAGGAACAGCAGCAACGCCTGTGCGCAAATTGATGTTGGAGTATGTCAATGTGCAATTACGCAAAATGGGTATACATCCCGCACAATATCGTGATGGTCCGATGTCTAGCGGTGAAGGTTTGGCATGGGCAGTACGTGATCC
>CAZJDN010000078.1:0-9777 GCA_964544775.1 uncultured Thiothrix sp. | reverse complement strand
TAAAACCCAATGTACCGAGCACCAAATAATCCAAATTGGCTTGTAGAAAATCCATCTAAAACAACCTTTACTAACTCTGCCAAAACCGCAACGTAGTGTAACGCAGGCAATTCAGTACGTAACTGCGTCATTTCACACACCCGCTCATCACCGCCTAAGTCTTGGGCTAAAAGCGTAACTATTCACGCCATCGTTGATATTACTCAAGTAATGTGCAAAGGCTGTGCTTGACCTGTCGTCTATACCTGTTTTTTTGTAGGGTTATCATGCTAGGCTTTTTCTGCATCCTAAGCGCGTCGCTTGTGTCAGCTTGCATTAGCACTATTTTCCCCGACTTACCTGTGAGCGTGATGAGTGCATCTACCGTCAGAAATAGCCCATTGAAGTGCTAGCTAGTCAGCACATACTTGAGTTGGAGGGTTCAGAATGCAAGAGCATGACTTGGAGCGGCTCGAACGGCGACTGGGAATTTCCCGCCGTGATTTCATGAAGTTCTGCGTGGGCTTGGCTGCCACAATGGGGCTGCCGTTGAGTTCCGCCGATGCAATGGCTGCCGCCGTTGCAGAACAGCGCAAACGTCCGGTAGTCATTTGGTTACACGGGCAAGAATGCACCGGACCCAGCGAAACCTTATTACGCGCCGAACACCCCACCCTCGAACGCTTGTTGTTGGACATGATTTCGCTGGATTACCACCAAACCTTAGCCGCTGGTGCTGGGCATCAAGTCGAAGCCGTTAAAGACGCATCAATGGCAGAAAACAAAGGTAAATACTTGCTAGTAGTCGAAGGTTCGATCCCGACCAAAGACGGCGGCATTTACTGCAAAATCGCCAATAAAACCATGCTGCAACACACCCAAGAAGCGGCCGAAGGTGCAGCCGCGATTATTGCGTTTGGGTCGTGCGCCTCTTGGGGTGGAGTACCTTCCGCCGGACCAAACCCAACCGAAGCCAAGGGTGTGCAAGAAATATTACCGGGAAAAACCATTGTCAATTTACCCGGCTGCCCACCGAATCCGTACAACTTCCTTGCCACCGTCATGCACTTTTTGACCTTTGGTAAATTGCCTGCATTGGATTCACAAGGTCGCCCATTGTTTGCTTACGGGCGGTTAATTCACGAAAACTGCGAACGTCGCCCCCACTTTGATGCAGGGCGTTTTGCGGAAGAATTCGGCGATGAAGGGCATCAAAAAGGCTATTGCTTATACAAACTGGGTTGCAAAGGTCCTGAAACTTACGCTAACTGCCCTGCGGTGGAATTCAACGACATTGGTGGCGGTACGTGGCCGATTGGCGTGGGGCATCCGTGCTTTGGTTGCGCGGAAAAAGGCGTGGGCTTTACCAAGCCGCTGTTCTCGCTGGCAGATATTAAAACCCACACACCACCTGCTGCCTTCCCTGAAATTTCCCAACGCCAAGGTGCGGCTACTGCCAGCACGGGTGCTGCCTTACTGACAGGTGCAGTGGTTGGCGCGGCAATCGGGGCAACCGCAATGGCAGCAAAAAAGCTGAACAAACTCGACAGCGACAAGCAGGTCTAGGGAGGCTGCCATGAAACGCAGGGACTTTCTCAAGGCAGCTATCGGAGGGACAGCAGCCGTTGCCCTCGGTGATGCCGAAGCCCGCGCTAATCTGGAGCCAGCTCCAGAAGCCGTCGGGATGCTATACGACGCGACACTGTGCATTGGTTGCAAAGCCTGTGTCACCGCGTGCAAACAAACCAATGGAATGCCTGCCGTCATTGAAGGCGAAGCATTGCAATACGATTCCGCCCGTGATCTTTCCGGCGATACCTTAAACGTAATCAAACTCTACCTTGACGGCAAAGGCGAACACAAAGATCAAGTGAAAGACGGTTACGCCTTTGAAAAACGCAGTTGTATGCATTGCGTTGACCCTGGTTGCGTCTCGGTTTGCCCCGTCACTGCAATGCGGCGCGACCCGAAAACGGGCATTGTCAGCTACCACGCCGATGCGTGTATCGGTTGCCGTAACTGTACCGTGGGTTGCCCTTACAACGTACCACAATACCAATACGACCGTACCTTTGGGCAAATCAGCAAATGCCAAATGTGTAATCAGGAAGGTGTCGGGCGCATTGATAAAGGCGGCATGACTGCATGTTCCGAAGTTTGCCCAACGGGTGCAACTTTGTTTGGTCCACGCGATATGCTGATGAAAGAAGCCAAACGCCGTTTAGCTTTAAAAGCAGGGGAAGTCACCCAATTCCCGCGCGGCGACATTCGCCATTCATTCCATCCGCATGAAAAAGCCGTCTCCGTCTATCAACAACACGTTTGGGGCGAAAAAGAAGCAGGCGGCACGAATGTATTACACATTTCCGCGATTCCCTTTGAGCAGTTGGGAATGCCACCGTTGGAAGAGCGTTCAGCCGCTTCCATTAGTGAAACCGTGCAACACACGATTTACAGTTACATGGCATTACCAGCGGTAGCATTGGCAGGCTTAACGTTTTTAGTACATCGCAATACCAAAGGGCACGGGGAGGAGGATGTATGAGCGCGTACAAACCTTTAGGTGGGCGTATTTTCACCCTGCCATTTTTCGTGCTCGGTGCATTAGCACTCATCGGCATGTACTTCCTAGCCCTGCGTTTTATTTACGGCATGGGTGCGGCTTCCAACTTAAACGGCGCACATGCTTGGGGCATTTGGGTGGTTTACGATGTGGTCATCGGTACGGCATTCGCTTGTGGCGGTTACGCGCTGGCTTTGACTGTGTATGTATTGAACAAGGGTAAATACCACCCCTTAATGCGTCCGGCATTACTCGCCTCATTACTCGGTTACGGCTTGGGCGGCTTCGGCGCGTTCTTTGACATGGGACGCTGGTGGCAGTTTTATAACATCCTGTTACCGTGGAACTGGAACTTTAACTCGGTGATGTTGGAAGTGGGCTTGTGCGTCATGACCTACATTACCATTTTGGTGATTGAATTTTCCCCTGCGGTATTGGAGTTTTTAGGCAGTCGCTTTGCAGCCGACAAACTGCTGAAAATACTGAATAAGTTCCTGTTTATCTTCATTGCGGTGGGCGTATTGTTGCCAAGTATGCACCAATCTTCACTCGGCTCATTGCTGATTGCGATGGGGCATAAAGTCAATCCGCTGTGGCAAACGTGGCACATTCAACCGTTATTAGCCTTACTGACCGCGATTTGCATGGGCTTTTCGATTGTGGTGTTTGAAGGTTCATTCGCCAGCGCGGGGCTGAATCAACCTTCCGAAACCCCGTTACTGAAAGGTTTGAGTAAAGGCATTATCGGCTTACTCGGTGCGTTCTTAGCGGTGCGTTTCACTGCCTTGGCGGTACAAGGCAAATTGGGTTTGTTATTTGCGGGTGATTTCGCCAGCTTAATGTTCCTGATTGAAACCCTGTTATTCATTACCCCCATAGTGATTTTGGCATCGGCACAACGCCGCGCAAACGGTGGGCAATTGCTGATTGCGGCAGTTTCCATGTTACTCGCAGGCGCGTTGTACCGCTTTGATGCGTTCTTAATCACACTCAACCCCGGTCCTGGTTTCAGTTACTTCCCCTCCGTAGCCGAAATTATGGTAACGGTCGGTATCGTCGCCATCGAAATCATGGCGTATTTGGTATTGGTTAAACTCTTACCCGTCATGCACGATGCCGGGCATAAAGCCTAAGAATTAGGAGACAAGACAGTGGCAACACGAATTACCGTAGACCCCGTTACCCGCATTGAAGGTCACTTACGCATTGATGTGGAAGTGAATGACGCTGGCAAAGTTTCCAAAGCCTGGTCATCCGGTCAAATGTGGCGCGGCATCGAAAAAATCTTAGTCGGACGCGACCCACGCGAAGCATGGTTATTTACCCAACGTTTCTGCGGCGTTTGCACCACCGTTCATGCCATTACGTCCGTGCGTGCGGTAGAAAATGCTTTGGGTATGGAAGTTCCAGTCAATGCGCAATTGGTGCGTAACATCATCCAAACCGCGCACGCCGTACAAGACCATATCGTGCATTTCTACCACCTTTCCGCTGTGGATTGGGTGGACGTGGTTTCTGCTTTGAGTGCCGACCCCGCGAAAGCCGCACAATTAGCCGAGAGCCTATCCGACTGGTCACTCAATGGCGTACACGAAATGAAAGCGGTACAAGAACGCTTAAAAACGTTCGTCGGCAGTGGGCAATTAGGACCATTTGCGTCCGGTTATTGGGGGCATCCGGCGATGAAACTACCGCCGGAAGTCAACTTACTGGCAGTTGCACACTACTTACAAGCGTTGGAAGTGCAAAACTACGCCAACAAAATCGTTGCCGCTTTGGGTGGTAAATCCCCGCATATCCAAAACCTTGCGGTGGGTGGTGTGAGTAACTCGATTAATATGAACAGCCAATCCGTGCTCAACATGGAACGCTTAATGCTGATCGAAGGCTGGATTGAGAAACTGGATAAGTTCGTTAAGTCAGTTTACCTCAGCGATGTACCCGCGATTGGCGCGTTCTACCTCGATTGGGCAGGCTACGGCAAAGGTGTTACGAATTACTTATCCGTACCCGATTGCCCCCAAGACAGCAAAGGTACGGTGTTCGACCTACCCGGCGGTTACATTGAAAACGGCGACCTTACCACTTTCAAACCGATTAAAACCCACGGCGATGCATTCTTCCGCGATGGCGTGGCGGAATCGTCCAAACACGCTTGGTATCACGGCGATGCCGCATTGCACCCGTGGAAAGGTGAAACCGAACCCAATTACACCGATTTCCAAGAAAACGAGCGTTATTCGTGGATTAAAGCCCCGACTTTCTACGGTAAACGGGCGCAAGTTGGCCCCTTAGCTAACGTTTTGGTCATGGTTGCCGCAGGTCACGAACCCGCGAAAAAATACCTCGATACCGCCATGAATACGCTGAAAACCGTGTCACAAAAACCGGATATTCCGCTGGAAGCCCTGCATTCCACCATCGGGCGTTACGCGGCGCGTTCCATCCGTTGCGCGGTAATGGTCGATACCCTCAAACAGCAATGGCAAAAACTGGTGGATAACATTGGGAAAGGCGATACCGATACCTTTAACCCACCCGTATTCCCCAAAGGCGAAATTCAAGGTTTTGGCTTCCACGAAGCTCCGCGCGGCGCATTGTCGCATTGGGTGGTAATTGAAGACGGTAAAATCAAAAATTACCAAGCGGTTGTTCCAAGCACTTGGAATGCCGGACCGCGTGACCAAAACGATGTACCCGGACCTTACGAAGCCTCATTGATTGATAATCCCGTTGCTGACCCGCAAAAACCGTTGGAAGTATTGCGTACCGTGCATTCCTTTGACCCGTGCATTGCCTGCGCGATTCACATGGTAGATACTGAACAGCAAGAAATTGTGAAAGTCAAAGTTCTGTAACGGGTACATCGCATGACAGCAAGAATCGTCGTAATGGGTTTAGGCAACATCCTCATGCAAGATGAGGGCGTTGGTGTGCGTGCGGTTGAATTGCTGGAAAGCCGTTACCTATTACCGCCGCACGTTGAGGTCATCGACGGCGGCACAACGGGCACGGAACTACTCGAACCGATGCGCAATGCGGATTATTTAATCGTCGCGGATGCGGTTAATACAGGCGCACCGCTCGGTTCATTGGTGCGTTTAACCGGGGCGGAAATTCCCGCCTTTTTCCAATGCAAAATATCCAATCATCAACTAGGGCTGTCTGACTTACTGGCGGTACTCACCGTCACGCAACAAGCCCCTAAACACGTCACCATTATTGGCATGGTGCCATACGCGCTGAACAATACGCTGGGGCTTTCCCCTGCAACCTTGGCACGGTTAGAAGAAATGCTCGCCATGTTATTGGCAGAATTGCAGCAAATTGGCATTGAACCGCAATTGCGCCCACAAGCCTTGCCCGGTTTTTGGGCAGAACAAACCCGTGCTGAGGTAAGCGCATGTGCATAGGTGTACCTGTTCAGGTGATTGAAGACCGTGATTTCACCGCCTTGTGCCGTGGGCGTAATGGCGATGAAATCGTCAATATGATGTTGATTGGTGCGCAACCCGCAGGCACTTGGGTATTGAATTTCCTCGGTTCAGCGCGGGAAGTATTGAGCGCGGAAGATGCCGCCTTAATCAATACCGCCCTTGACGGTTTAGCCGCTGCCATGAATGGTGAAACCGACCTTGACGCTTATTTCCCCCATTTGGACTCCCGCCATGCTCCCCCATTGGCAAACTAAACTGGAAAACAGTTTTCAGCACATCTTACAAACACGGATGCAGGGTTTACCGATCCTCAATAATGCGCTGGAAGTGCAAGTGCTCGGTTTGCAAACGTGGGAAAACAACCTTATGGGAATCGTAATTACCCCGTGGTTTATGAACCTTGTGCTGATTCCACTCGAACCCGCCGACTGGATGCAATTGCCGCTGGGCAGTGGGCGCGAAATCGCTTTTCCAGCGCGTAATTACCGCTTTATGGTGAATGAAATCGACGGCATTGGCGCGTGCTTGACTCATTCTCTGCATTCACCCATGTTTAAGTTTGCCACCCAAACCGAAGCGGTAAATGCAGCCGAACAAACCTTGCAAGAACTCAGTGCCGCTACTACTGAACTGGCTGTTTCACACGAAGAAGCAGAGCTAACCCGTTACCTGCAAAAACAAGGCATGTTTGACGGCGTAAAAGCGACAAGTGCAGCAGAAGCGATGCCTGTTGCAACCGAAACCGCTCCCACCGCATTGAGTCGACGCGAACTGCTGTTCGGCAGAACACGCCCTATCTCATAACTTAATCCAAATCAAAGCTGGCTTTCACCCACGCAGTACGACCGGGTTCGTTAACTTGTGTGGTGTTAACATAGCCCGGAATAGCCCCACCACTGTTTTGGCTTACATGCTCGACGTATTTTTTATCGAATACATTATCCAAACCGACAGAAAGGGTTACGCCTTTTTTCGGACGCATCCCGCCATTAATGGAAAACACGCCGAAACCCGCCGTTGGTGCATTGTCTTTGCTCCCAATAACGATGCTACCGTAATCTTTGTGGATACGTTTTTGGCTGGCGACTAAACGTTCTTGCACGCCGAAGAAATGCTTGCCGTTATCGTATTCCGCACCCAAACGCACTTCGGTAGGTGGTTGTTGCGCCAGTGGGGTGTGATCGGTTTTATTATCGCCATGCACATGCGCTAATGCTGCCGTTGTCTTCCATTTCGTATTGATTTGGTAAGCGACATCGGCTTCTAAACCGTGGGTTTCTGCTTTTACGTTGTGAGTTTTCCCCGCCATCATACCGCCAGTCCAATCAATTAACTGGTAATTGTCGATCTTATTGTAAAACGCGGATACTGAACCGGATACCTTACCCTTTTTCCAGTTCATACCTACGTCTAGCTGATTGGTTTTTTCCGGTTTGGTGGTTAAAAACGCACTTTTTCCCGTAACTGGGTCAAGTTGGTTACGCTCCCAAAAATCAGGAGTCCGTTCGGAATGCCCAACCCCTGCGAAATACGTTCCTTGTTTATTGGGTAAATCTTTTTCGTAACGCACAAAACCACTGTGTAAGGTTTTATTATCTACCGCACCTTGGGTGTCATTGTTTTGTGCCATCATACCCATACCAACGCTAGCACGGTAATCTTTGACCTTATGCTTATCCACCCGCAAACCTGAAATCAGGCGGCTGTCGTCGGTTAAACTGTGTTTCACTTCGCCGAACAAACCATTTTGCTCAAATTTCATATCATCCGCACGCGCAGCAGCTTGATACATTGCATCCGCCGCCGCCCCCGTCATTCCCATACCGGAACGACTGCTGTGCTTGTCTTGCTTCGTATCCAAACCTAACGTTACTTGGGTATTTGCTCCAGCATTTAACGTGGTGGAAACGCGCCCCCCTTTGGTCGCACGGTCTGGGTTCGCCACCATGTGCGACATCATGCCCATACCCGTATTGGTACGGCGCGAGTAGTTATCCATTACGTGGTCGACGTAGTTATCGTAAATTTCGCCTTCCACCTTGTTAACTACTGGAGAAATATTTTTGCGCTCAAATTTCAACGCGGTACTTTCACGCGCAAATTTTACCCCATCCATCATTCGATCTGCGTAATCGGCTTTGCCATCACTGCGCCCTGCGGAAAGTTCGACCAGCGTATTTTCGTCGGGAGTCCAACCTAAAGCGGCGTTCGTGCTCCAACGGGTGAAAGCGGAATGCACACTTTTTCCATCGCCGTCTTTATAGTCATTTGCATCGGCACGGGTTGCGTCGGCTTTGATATAGAAATTTTGTGTCCCCGCTTTACCGTCCAAAACCACATCATTACGCCCTGCACTGCCCAAGGTCACACTGGCATGACCGGAAGCTCCTTTTTCTGCCAAACGTTCGCTTTTACGCTCGAAATTCACTACACCTGCGGAAAAACCAGCCCCGTATTTGACCGTTTGTGGCCCTTTCAAGAGCGTTACCTTGTCATACGACTCTGGGTAAACGTAAGCGGTGGGTGGGTCCATACGCCCACTGCAACCGCCGTAAATTTCCTGCCCATCCAACAAAACCCCAATGCGTGAACCGGACATACCACGCAGCACAATATCACCGTCCGTACCGCCTTTACGGATAACACTCATCCCCGGCACAGTCTTTAAAAAAGCTGCCCCATCGTGTGCAGGCAGCGGCTGCTGTGGTGCTTTGGGATTAAATTTAACCGTCAATGGACTTTTTGATGTCGGGGCAGTCACCACCACACTGTCTAACACGGTCGCGGCTTCATTTGCTGCATCGGATTGGGTTGCTGTCTCTGCCTGCGCCAAAACTGGCACAAACAACGCCGACAAAACCGCGAGGGCAATAGGTGAAAGTTTCAACATGCAATTTCCTTAATCAAACTAGGCTAATGAAGGCTGGGAATAGCAAACCCCATGCCATAATCCTAATCAATTGTTTTTAAAGAAACTTCACTTTAAGCATAGAACCTCAGCCGCGTGAAATCGCGCAGCAGGTGTGTAACATCACGCAGTTACGCCGTTTATCCTATTTTGGGACGCGTGTTTTGAATTAATTAACCAATGCTAATACACTCATAGTCTCGCACACCACGTTACACATTTAAGAGAGGACACGAACGAATGAATATTGACCGCATTGTATTGGCTTTCGCAGGCTCGATGGTTTTGATTGCATTACTGCTGGGTTATGCTGGCTTCCCCACTGTCAGCGTTATTTTACTGGCATTCGTAGGCTTAAATATGCTGCAAGCGGCGTTTACTGGATTTTGCCCTTTAGCTTTGATTTTGAAGAAATTAGGCGTACAACCGGGTAATGCTTTCAACTGATTTTATCGTGTGAAGAGGGAGTAAAATCCCTCTTCCACACCCAACCTTTTCCCAACCTAGAGTGCGTATCCTCAAACTCAGGATCGGGTTTTCCCCCGATACCCCACCAAATACATGAGAGAGAGGAGAATCATCATGCAATACGCAAATCCAAATACTGAAGGCGCAGTCGTCAACTTCAAATCCCGCTACGAAAACTTCATCGGCGGCGAATGGGTTGCGCCCGTTAAAGGTGAATATTTCGACAACATTTCTCCCGTCAATGGCAAACCTTTCTGCCAAATTCCACGTTCTAGCGCGGAAGACATTGAATTAGCACTGGATGCAGCTCACGCAGCAAAAGACGCATGGGGTAAAACGTCTGTTACTGCACGCTCAAACATCCTGTTGAAAATCGCGGATCGTATCGAAGCGAATCTGGAAAAATTAGCGGTTGCTGAAAC
>CAZJDN010000077.1:2887-9822 GCA_964544775.1 uncultured Thiothrix sp. | reverse complement strand
GCGTGGTGGATAACTGCTGCCGTACTTACCCCTTGCGGTGCGCATCTAACACGGATGGAAGCTGCGACAGTTTTTCCAATATTTCGCCTAACTGTTCCGCATTGCGAATTTCCAAGGTGCAATCCAGCATGGCGAAACACGGGTCTTGCGTATCACGGGTGTGTAAACTGCGAATATTGATCTGTTCCCGCGCCAATAAGGTTGCAATGTCGCCTAAAACCCCGGATTTATTAAAGGTGGAAACGGTAATATCCGCTTCGTAAGCGGCGGCATTTGTTCCCCACGCGACTTCAATAATGCGTTCCTCCCGTTCGCGGCGTAAATTAGCGAAATCGGGGCAATCGGTACGGTGAACAATGACCCCGCGTCCTTGCGACAAATAGCCCATAATGTTGTCGCCAAATACCGGATGACAGCAGGTAGCCATTTGCGTAAACAGCTTACTTACCCCGCGTACTTCGATCTCGCTGGCGGCAGAGGCGATGTTTTTACTGCGGCGTAATTTTATTTCCGGTTCGCATTGTTTGAGCAAAAAGCCGCGAATTTGCGCTGGAACAATGTCCCCGCGCCCAACCGAAATCACAAAATCACGTTCCGTAGGACGATTGAAATGGGCAGCTAAGGCAACGTAATCCAGTTTTTGTAAGTTAAGTAAGTGGCGTTCTTTTTCCAGTAGTTTTTCGCCATCACGAAAATTTTGTTCGTGGTTCTGCTGACTAAACCATTGGCGAATCTTTTGCCGCGCACTGGCGGATTTCACAAAACCCAGTTCGGGATTAAGCCAATCGCGGCGGGGACGTTCCTCTTTTGCGGTGAGGATTTCCACTGGCTCGCCATTACGCAACTCGGTATTTAAGGGCACGATATTGCCGCTGACTTTTGCCCCACGGCAACGGTGCCCAATGCTGGTATGCACGTAATAGGCGAAATCGACAGGCGTAGAACCTTTCGGCAGATCAATAATTCGCCCTTTGGGAGTACGTACAAACACGCGGTCATTGAAAACTTCGGTACGGAAATCTTCCAACAATTCACGGTCGGTTTCGTTGGAATCCAGCATCCGCCGCACCGACGTAATAACGCGCTCCAATTCAGGGTCAAGTTTCCCGCCTTCTTTGTAACGCCAATGCGACGCAACCCCTTGTTCGGCGCGTTGGTGCATTTGGCGGGTGCGAATTTGTACTTCTACGGGTTTACCTTGCGGCCCTAACACCACGGTATGGATGGATTGATAACCGTTGGGCTTAGGGTTGCTAATGTAATCATCGAATTCTTCGGGGATGGAACGCCATTGTGCTTGCACCAAACTGAGCACTTCGTAACACAGTTGCTTTTCCTCAACGATAATGCGCACGGCGCGTAAGTCGTACAAGTTGTCAATCTCGACGTGCTTGCGGCGTAATTTTTTCCAAATGCTGTAAAGGTGTTTGGGGCGACCAAAGACTTCCGCCGTAATATCTTTTTCTGTCAGCAAGGCTTTGACGCGCTGAATGAAATCAACAATGAATTGCTCACGCTCAATGCGTTTATCCGTGAGTGATTTGGCAATCTTTTTGTAGATTTCCGGCTGTAAAAAGCGAAACGCGAGGTCTTCCAGCTCCCATTTGATTTGACTAATGCCTAAGCGGTTTGCCCACGGTGCGTACAAATTCATGGTTTGACGAGCCGCGCAACGGTGAATGTCGCCAATTTCTTGGCGTGCCAGTAACCGTAGGTGTTGCAGATTCCACGCCAGCTTAATCACGATGGCGCGTAAATCGCTGATCATTGCCAACATCATGCGGCGTAATTGCTCGGCTTGTTCCTCTGCACTGACATTGGTGTCGGTGTGTTCGTCGCAATCGTGGAAATGCTGCAAATTACGCATGTTTTCGCACAAAGTACGGATGGTTTTGCCGTAAAATTCCTCTATTTCCACTAAAGTTAGGCGGCTTTCGAGACGTTCATCGCACAGCAATGCAGCCGTTAGGGTCGTTTGATCGACATCCAAATGGCGTAAAATTTCCGCGACATCGAGACTCGCGGGGTGTGCAGCGTTACCCGCAATGGGCAATTGCAATACCGTATCCAACGCATTTTCTAGCGCGATACGCTCTTGTTGATTGGATGTGACTGAAAAACGCTCGATCCACGCCTGCCGAGTGCGAGATTCGGTATTAGATAGGCGACTATGTTGCATGTTGGCAGTTCTCCTCCATGCCAAAACACTCTGATAAATAATAGTAATAAATGGATTATAATAATGGAATTAGCATTTCAAGTTCAGCTAAGGTTGTTAGCGTCGCATCGGGTTCTTTTTCACCCTGCCACGGCTGTTTAGCTGGATTAAACCAAATTGTGCGTAAGCCTGCCGCCGCAGCACCGTGCATGTCACGCAGCGGGTCATCACCGACGTAAACAGCTTCCTGCGGAGCGACATCAACCATAGCCAACGCCTGCTGAAAAATAGCTGGATGGGGCTTGGCTACGCCTGCTTCCGCAGCACTGAGTACAAACTGGAACAAATGCCCTACGCCAATGTGATGCACGTTGGCATTGCCATTGGTAATGACTCCGAGTACAAAACGCTCACGTAAAGCGTGTAATACGTCCAATGTTCCCGCGTAAAATTCAACCTCATTCCGTGCCAACCAAAACACGTTAAAACCTGCTGTGACCAAATTATCTTTAGGGTAATTGTTAGATTGTGCCAGCACAGCAAGCCAGTTTTTACGTAACTGGGTCAAATTATAGTGCAATTCTGGGTATTGCTGCATGTAGCTTACCCGTTCGGCGATTAATTCGGCGGGGGTGTAACGTGCGGTAATGCGTGGGTAATGCGCGTCTAGCCAAGCATAAAAGCGTTGTTCCGCACGGGCTATAACGGGTTTACACGCCCACAATGTGTCGTCTAAATCGAAAGCAATGCAGCGGATAGGCATTACAAATAACGCCGAATCGCAGCGGCTAATTCCGCAGGCGGAACAACGTGTTGCACGGTTTCACGCACTTTCCCCTGTTTGTCGATAATGTACAGTAAGCTGGTATGGTCAATGCTGTAAGCCATTGCAGACCCCGGCATGGTCACTTTACGAAAGAATGCATGGTATTGCTGGGCGATTTGTTGTAAGTCTTCCAACTTGCCAGAAGCCGCAAGGATATTGGGGTGGAAATAGCTCGCGTAATGCTGAATATTTTCCAAGGTATCGCGTTCGGGGTCGACAGAAATGAACAACCCTTGCACTTGCTGTAATTCTGTCGGGGTTAATTGCCCCAAACCGCCTTTCAAGGTTGCCATTGAGGTGGGGCAAATATCGGGGCAAGCGGTGTAACCAAAATACAACACCACGACTTTTCCGCGTAAATCTGCCAAATTAACCGTACCCTGCACCGAGTTGAGGGTAAAATCACCACCCGCTGGTAAACTGCTGGGGGATACACTGCTAAGCGATTGCGCACGCCATTGAACGGCATACCATGCAACACCTACGCCCAACGCAATGGCTACTAGCATCCCTGTTATTTGTTTCCACATAAGAGCTACTCAACTTGTGATTAAGAGTGTTAAGATAATCCGTAATTAGGGGGGCATACCTTGAAAAAAGCAAGCGGGATAATATTAAAATCAATGTCCTGCCATTACAACGAGAGCACTTGCGGACTAAACTATGCATGTTTTGCCTATGAATTTGGCAGATGAGCCACTCGCCAAAACCATTCCCATCGCGCTGTTGTTGCATGTATTGCTCATCGGCGGCATTGGCTTTACAGCGGGTATTAATCCGCAGGCTTACCTTTCGCCCGTACTGGATATTACTTTAGTACAAACCCACAGCGAAAAAGCACCGGATGTCGTCGACTTTATCGCGCAGGCAAACCAAGAAGCCAGCGGTAGCAGTGAGTCTAAAAACCGCCCGACCAGCCCATTATCTTCCTTATTACCGAATGAAGACGAAGGCGATTCGCCCGTGCAAACGGATGCCAGCATGACCGATAGCGTGCCGACATTGCACCCACAAATCCTGACGACCAAAGGCGAAACGTTTAAGCACGTTGATAAAACGCCCGAACAGCCGGAAGAAGAACAACCCGTGGTGGCGAATGAACGTTCCGATTCCACCCAAGAAATTGCTCAGTTATTGGCGGAAGTGGACGAAGAAGAAGCACGCTATGCACGTCGTCCGCGTATACACTTCATTGATGCGGTGAGCGCGAAAAGTGCGGTTGAGGCGGAATACATTGATGCGTGGGTAAAAAAGATTGAGCGCGTGGGCAATTTAAATTTCCCAGAAGAAGCCATTCAACGCAATTTAAGTGGCAAGTTAATTGTCAACGTTACCCTCGATCACGGCGGTCGTGTTGTGGATGCACAAATCAGTGTATCATCTGGCTATGATGTGCTGGATAAAGCCGCATTACGCATTGTAACACTGGCAGGTCCCTATACCGCCTTGCCAGAGGAAATTAGCCGCAAGTGGGATCAACTCAACATTACCCGTACATGGATTTTCCATAGCGGAACGTTAGATACCCAGTAAGTTAACTGGATGCAAGGTGGTGACAGCCTGTGATCGAAATGACCCTTAATCTACGCGACCATTTGCTGATTGCCATGCCGGGCATGGGAGACCCGCATTTTAACCACAGCGTCAGCTTGGTGTGCCAACACGATGAGTTCGGTGCGTTTGGCGTAACCATCAATCGCCCGTTGGAAATGACCGTCGGTGAATTGTTGCAACAACTGCAAATCGAAATCCATGACCCTCACATTGCGGGGCAATTAGCCTTAAGCGGCGGGCCTGTACAAGCCGAACAAGGGTTTGTATTGCATGACGGGGCGCGTTCGTGGGAAAGCACCTTACGCATTCATGATGATCTTGCCCTAACTTCTTCACGCGATATTCTCAGCGACATCGCCAAAGGCGTAGGTCCGGCACATTTCCTCTTGATTTTGGGCTGTGCGGGTTGGGGCGCGGGGCAATTGGAACACGAAATCAAAGAAAATACTTGGTTAACTTGTGCAGCCAATGCAGAAATCCTCTTTTCCATGCCCTACACTCAAAGGTGGCGCGGTGCGGCAAAAACCTTAGGGATTGAGTTGAATTTAATGGGCATTG
This sequence comes from uncultured Thiothrix sp., assembly GCA_964544775.1. Lineage (GTDB taxonomy): Bacteria > Pseudomonadota > Gammaproteobacteria > Thiotrichales > Thiotrichaceae > Thiothrix. The sequence goes on along the minus strand of CAZJDN010000077.1, from coordinate 4,726 downwards.
TCGCAGGTCACGCATGAGTCACATGACAGTATTGGGTTTTGACTATGGTAAGGCACGAATTGGCGTTGCGGTAGCCAATACATTAACAGGTATTGCAACACCGCAATCCACGATTATTGCACGCGAGGGAGTACCCGATTGGAATGCCATTAGCCGTTGCTTGCAAGAGTGGAAGCCCAGCCGTCTCGTGGTCGGAATGCCGCGCAAACTGGACGGCAGCGAAAGTGCCATGCAAGAAACGATTTTACGCTTTATTCGCCAATTGGAAGGGCGTTATCACCTGCCCGTTGACGTGGTAAGTGAACAACTGTCTTCGCGTGAGGCGGAACAACGCTTGAAACTGGCGCGGCAAGCGGGGCGCAAACGCAAAGTCCGCAAAGAAGAAATTGATCAGGTGGCTGCCGCCATCATTTTGGAAAGCTGGATGCAGGAATACACCAATGGTTGATAAAAGCTACAACATTACCGAACTGCTAGACACCTTGGAGCAGCAAATCCGCGTTTGGATGCAAACCAGTGGGGTACAGCAACCGTTGTTGGTCGGTATTCACACCGCAGGGGTATGGTTAGCCGCTGCATTACAACAACGCCTGCAAATCCGTGAAGCAATCGGTGAGTTAAGCATTACCTTTTATCGGGATGATTTTGGTCGAGTTGGCTTACACCCGCAAAGTAAACCCTCGCTGTTACCCGATGTTAACGAGCGGCACGTTTTGCTGATTGACGACGTGGTGTATACCGGGCGTAGTTTACGCGGGGCAATGAATGAATTATTCGATTACGGGCGACCTGCTTCCATTACCGTCGCAGTATTAGTGGCGCGAGAAGGGCGGGAATTACCCATCGAGCCGCAAATCGTGGCATTGCGTGAAGAGCCGGGGGCTAATCTGCTGTACGATGTCAGCGGTCCTCACCCCCTAACCCTGACCTTGCGGGAACGTAACACTGCCTAACCCACACTATGCCCATTAACGCGCGTTTACCTTTACCCCGCAAAAGACTGTTTCGGTTACGTAGCATTTTATTGGTGGTCATGTTAGCGGTGCTGGCGTTGCCAATGGGTGGGTTGTATTTCTTTCGCATTTATGAAAACGGTTTAGTGCAACAAACTGAACTGGAATTGATTTCGCAATCGGCAGCATTGGCAGCAACATTTCGGCAAATGGTGCGCGAACAACAACACGAACACGATTACGGGTATGTATTAACCGCGCCGTCATTGAATGCGTCTTATCTGGCGTATTCGCGGATAAGCGCAAGCCGTGAGCCACGCGACGCGAATTACTCGCCGATTACGCCAACCGTGGATTTGATTCGCCCGATTGAGCCACCGCGTCCAGCGGGTGTGCCTGCAACCCTACCGATTGATCCGCTTGCACAGCAAATTGGCGCACGCATGGGAAATGTCATGCACGATATGCAGCAAGTAACACTGTCGGGGATTCGGCTGCTGGACATGAATGGCACAGTCATTGCGGGGCGCGATGAATTGGGCATTTCGTTGGCGCAAATCCCCGAAGTTAAACAAGCCTTGCAAGGGCAATACGCCAGTGTAATCCGGCAGCGTATTTCAGATCAGCCGCCGCCGCCGCTGTATTCGATTAGTCGCGGCACCAGCATTCGTGTGTTTGCGGCGTTCCCGATTTTGGAACAAGGGCGGTTGCAGGGCGTGGTTTACCTATCACGGACACCGACCAATATCATCAAGCATTTATACGAGGTGAAGGAAAAAGTTATTGTCGCCACGTTTATCTTGTTGGTGTTAGCGGTATTGCTGGTGCTGTTTGTTTCTTCCACCATTTCGCGCCCGATTCGGGAATTGTTGCACCAAACCGAACG
>CAZJDN010000077.1:0-2787 GCA_964544775.1 uncultured Thiothrix sp. | reverse complement strand
CGTTTGCTGGAATTAGCTCGTGCCGATGCGTTGGAACTCAGCAACCAAACCAGCAGTTTGCCGGACATCATCAAAGCAGTGCAAAACCGTTACCAAGAACGCGGTTTGGAATTGGTTTACCCCACGCCCTTGCTGGAAAATCGGCTTGCCATTGCTCCCGAACCGTTGGATGTGGTGATAACCAACTTACTGGATAACAGTTTGCAACACGGCGCAACTCAAGTCAGCGTACAAACCCGTGTGGTGGAAAATGGCTTGCAACTTGTTTTGCAAGACAACGGTGCGGGCATTTCCCCGGCTAACCGCGACAAGATTTTTACCCCGTTTTTCACCACACGTCGCAGTAAAGGGGGAACGGGTTTGGGCTTGGAAATTATTGCTTCGGTGCTCAAAACTTACGGTGGCAGTGTGCGTTTATTGGATATTACGCCGGGTGCGGCATTTTGCGTGGAACTGCCCTTGGATAAAGGTTGAAAGGTTATCTCGCTTACATGACCAATTAGCCGGAAAGGTTTTCGCACAGACGATGCGCCACGCACAATTGCGCTAAACGTTTTTGAGAGTGTCGCCATGCGCCGTTTCATGCCTGCTTTGTGCTTATGTTTACTGTTACTGCCGTTACCATTGCTGGCGTTCGTGCCGCCTGCGCAAATCAAACTGGAAAGTACCAGCGAATGGGGCGGGGCTGCGCCGCAAGATGTGCAAGCGGTGTTGGATTCGGTAGTGAATGCGATTGCGCCTTACACCAGCCAACATTCATTGGGTAAAGTGATTGTACGGCATAGCACGGATGTACCGCGTTCTTTGTATGAAAAAGGTGAGCACGGCGAATACATTGTGCAAATTTCCGCGAGTGGGAATTTCTGGGCGCAATACGCCTACCAGTTTTCGCATGAAATGTGCCACTTGATGAGCAATTACGAGCTCGCCCCCAACAACGCTTCACACCAACAATGGTTTGAGGAAGCGATTTGCGAAGCCTTCAGCTTGTTTACCTTGGATCAAATGGCGAAACAATGGGCGGAAAACCCACCTTATCCGCACTGGCAAGCGTATGCCCCGCATTTCAGCGAATACCGCCAAACCAATTTCGACGAACCCCACCGGAAATTGCCCACAGGCATGACCCTAGCAACGTGGTATCAGCAAAACAGCCCTGTGCTTACCGCTGACCCGTATGCACAAGAGCGCGATTTGGATGAAGTAGTGGCAAATCAACTGCTGCTAGTGTTTGCCGCAAAGCCGGAAAATTGGGTTGCTTTGAATTACCTCAACCTCGGTGATGATGGTGCTGATAAGTCCCTGCAAAGCCATTTACGCGATTGGCAACGCAATGCACCACCGGACTTACAAGCACCGATTACGCAAGTGCGCCAATTACTGTTGTCAAGCCCTGAATAAACCGTTCTTCTGAAACGAGTTTTTCCCACAGGCTAAAAAGGCTATTATTACCTGCAAATATTAGATGAACTTTTTGGCACAAGCCTTATCAATAATAATCAAGAAGAATGGATATGAGCGGGGAATACGCCATGAACAAGCCACTGTTGTTACTCGGCGCACTGACAATTTTTATGATGGGTTACTGGATACCGGAAGACCGCCATGTTCCGGTGGAAGGTGCGCAACCTTACGACTGGAATCCAGCATCCTTTTGGTATTTGGGTAACACAAATGCGCAAAAAGGGATCAATATTTTCGCCAGAAAAGGCACTCCGGTTGAAGCTACAACCAGCGGTTTAGTGCTTTACCGCGATTCTGATGCAAAAGGGGAACAGTCGGTGTGGGTATTAGGCGCGAAATGGCGTTTGCACCATTACGCCAATCTGGATCAAGTCAGCGTTAAACCCGCCGCATGGGTCAAAACAGGGGAAAAGATCGGTACAGTAGGCACGCCATTACCTGCTGCCACAAAATCACGCCCCGCGAATTTGTATTACTCAATTCGGAGTTTGACACCGCAAGTTTCTGAGTGGGAACCGGATAAACCGTTTGGGTTGGATCGGGTATTTTACGTTAATCCGCACGAGTTTCTTACGCTGTATCAGTCCAGTGATCAAGCGCACGATTCCACAACGGAACAAAAAATCACACCGCCCACGAATACCTTGGCGGCATCACCCGTTACGCCAGTAAATCAATCCCCTGTGCGTTAATACCCAAACTCAGACAAGCCGCTTTAATCCAACTACAATAAGGCTGTTTAATGATTTGAACTGAGGTTTGGGCTATGAGTGATGCTAATGCAAAGTCCGCTGTGCGTGTTTGGCAGCTTTCCGATAGTCATTGTTACCCTAATGATGGAATGCGTTTGGAATGGTCGGAAGCTGACATTTACCCCAACCAATCCTTGCGTGCGGTATTAACCCATTTACAGACGCAAGCAGCGGGATACTCTGCCTTATTTTTTACTGGCGACTTAGCACAAGAAGAAACCGCAGCCACTTATCAGCGAATCAATGCCTTGGTGGCGGATTTTCCCTTACCGATTTACGCCGTAGCGGGGAATCACGATGTCCCCGCGTTAATGCAGGCAAATTTAACCGCGCCCGTGGTTTTGCAGGATTATGTGAATTGGGGCGTATGGCACGCGATTTTGCTTGATACCAGTGCGCCGAATAAACCGGATGGGCATTTAAGTGCGGCACAGTTATTGCGGTTGGAAGCGTTATTGACCGACATCCCCGCGCAACATTTTGTGGTCATTTTCATGCATCACCATCCTGTGTTGATTAATAGTGCGTGGATGGATGTCATGGGTTTGCAACAACGGGAACAATTCTGGGG
>CAZJDN010000076.1:8144-9862 GCA_964544775.1 uncultured Thiothrix sp. | reverse complement strand
CCGCTGATACCTGTTTCGGTTGCGTCTTGAATGCCGTCTTTGTTGGTGTCGATCCAAACCTTGTCACCCACCGAAACTTTCGGTGGTGGTGTCACGCCGAAGTCAACGGTTAAGTTGGAGTAAGCATCCAGTGTACCCGCACCATCATTACCATCATTGCCTGTAGCCGTAGCTTCAATTAATGGCTCGTTGCTATCCAACACAACCAAGTTTGAGCAAATACCATCGGTCGTAATATTGGTGTTGCTACCGTTATCGTCGCCGTCAATGTCAGTGTTGGCATCAGTCTTTTCAGCAGCCCCGGTACTTGCGCCGTAACCTTTCAGTTTGCCCGTTGCACTAAAGTTTTCCGCTGCTACGCAAACTTGGTAACTGCCTGCTGCTAAATCTTTAAACAGGTAACGACCATTATCATCAGTGGTGGTGGTCGCAATTTCCTTACCGTCTTTATCTTTCAGAATCAACTTAATGTCTTTACCAACAGCGGATTCACCCACGTCGGCTTGACCATTATTGTCTGCATCGATCCAGACACGATTACCGATACTTTGCGTCGGTTGATAGAAACCACAGTCCACGCTTAGGTTGCTGTTGGCATCCGGCGTTGCATCGCCATCATCCGTCGGCTCTGAACCTGCGGTGAGCGTAAAGACGCTGGTTTTACCATCCGCCGCACAGTTGCTGTCGTTATTGGCTGGATTATTGTCAATGTCTGCCACACTGACAGGCGTTGGCACATAACCAACCGGAGGGGAAACAATGACTTGGTATTGACCATTAGGCAGATTACCAAATAAGTACTTACCGTCTGCACCTGTGGTTTGATCGGCAACGACATTGCCATCGAGGTCTTTTGCGGGTTGCCCTGCATTGTCTACTAAGGAAACTTTTGCCCCCGCCAAAGCCGCCTCAGTTGCATCTTGAATACCGTCTTTATTTGCATCTACCCAAACAAAATTACCCACTGAAACAGGAGTAACAATCTGTACTACCGCGCACGACTCATCATCTTCTTGCGGTGTCGTACCGTTAAAGTTACCGGGGGTGGAATCAATATCACCTTCAGTTACCGCACTCACTTCGGCACAGTTAGTAATATCTGCCGCCCAAGACTGGTTCATCGCAGACAATACACCGACAGCGCAGAAGGTCAGTAATAAAGGCTTAACACCTGTCATTTTTCTCATTGTTCTGGATCTCTTTGATTTTTATATTTGTTACTTGGTATTAGCACTAATGCAGTGAAAGCACCCTAATCAGCGCAAACATACCATACGTCAGTTAAGTAATGACACAAAATCCCGAAGAGCGGTTATTTTATTCATTTTTACCTTGAATGCCTTTCGTGGTCATTATGAGTAAATCTGTTACAGCCATTATTTCACTGTAACATCAATGGTTAAGCTCGCGCTTGCACCACTGGCTAACGTGCCAACTGCCCATACCCCATTGGCATAACTACCCTGTGTTGCATTGTATACATTTTGGTAATTCAGACTGCTGGGCAATTGATCTTTCACATTAACCCCTGTCGCCGTATCAGCCCCTTTATTGGTTACAGTTAACGTATACTGTAAGCTATCACCGGATTTGGCGGTGGTTTTATTCGCAGTCTTTTTCAACTCCAAATCGACTTGTACCGCATAACCCACGTCAAAACTGTGATTGTTCGCACCATCAACGGGAATGTCCGTAGCAGCAACACTCACGTCGCCGCT
>CAZJDN010000076.1:0-8044 GCA_964544775.1 uncultured Thiothrix sp. | reverse complement strand
TCCACTGACCAGATTCCTCAATCGGTGGCACATCATACGTATCTAGCCACGGCATAAAACTCAGGTGATCACGCGCATAATCCAACGCGGTTGATACCACTGGGGTAAAACCCGCTTCCACGTTGGCAGGGTCAAACGCCAACACATAAGCACGCAAATCGCTTGCTTGGTGCGAAGTAGAAGCATCACACACCGCGCCGAGATAACCTTTACCACTACGGAAAGCCAACGCCCACGGGCGCAATGTTCCCCCCTGACACGTTGGCGCACTGGGTAAGGTTTCAATCAAGTATTGTTTCACTTGCGCACTACTCGGCTGCCCAACGGTATCCGCAGAAACATCAACCGAAACCAAACCTTTTTGATACAAGTTAACCAACCACAAAGTATTTGAACCGGGCTGCATATCGGCATCGCCAATCGCCACCTTACCCACCTGTTTAAAGCCGTCTAAGTCAAATGTGGGAAGGGTTTTATCTGCCAGTAACTCGTAATCCACCGCGTTACCACAATCCGCCGTTCGGCATATTGCGCCAAAATCCAATGCTGTTGTGCTATTGGCAGGTATCACACCTTGTAAATTGAATTTACCCGCGACTGTACCCGTTTGCCCTGCATGATTATCGGCATAACTGTAGTTTTTATAATCAACGATATAGACATAACCTGCACCATCCAATAAACCGCTGTGACGTTTTGCCATTGCGGTAGTAAAAGCACGGTGTTTATTAGCCTGCCACGCCAAACCCCAAACCGTACCCATTGCTCCAATTTGCGCATCAGTAGAAGGAATCGGCGCACTACCTTTCAATCCATTAGAATCTGCTTGTTCCTTATTGAATCCCGTTGTACCGTAAGGTAAGGAATAAACAGCAACATCAGTCGACGACGTACCCGAAGGCAACCCTCCCATTTGACTAGCAAATAGAATTGGCGGCTTATTTTGCGCGTAATCGGCAGGCTCATTCAGACCGAAATTAACCCCATTCGCTCCGTCTTTTACAAACTGGACGGAAGTCCCTCCCGATGCCCCTGCTTTTAACCAGTTTTCAGCCCACGAAAATACTAAGCGGTAGTCTGCCCCCGCTGTTAAACCTGTCAGCGTGTAAGAACCATCAGCAGTAGAAGTTGTACTGCCCTTTTCCGCACCACTAGCATCAAAGGCTTTCACCGCTACATTCGCAACCCCCACTTCCTCAAAACCACTACCGGAATCGAATGTACCGTTAGCATTGAAATCGCGGAAAACTTTACCCGAAATATCCGCATACGCGGTTGGCATGAATAAAAGAACTGCACTTGCGCCTAATACAGCACGAATAGTACAAACCCAATGTTTTCTCATTGCTAAGCCCTGAATTGTTATTATTAATTAAGCCAGTAGGGGTAGCGTATCAACTACCCCTACATAACCACCAATGTTTTAGTTAACCGTAACGTCTAAAGTTAACGTCACCGTTGTTCGTGCTTTTACACTGGGTAATGACCAAGCACCTGCATTGAACGTACCCGCACTAGGTGTTGCTGTCACTAAGGTAACACCTGTGGGTAAGTTATCCGTAACCGTCACGTTAGTTGCGTCTACATCGCTTTCATTGGTCAATGTTAACGTGTAGGTGAGTGTATCACCCGCTTTAGCCATCGTTTTATTGACAGTTTTTGTCAATTTCAAATCGGTTTTCGGCGGTGTGTAACCAAAATCTAGCGTATGGTTATTTTCCCCCAGATTCCCAACCGTAAAGCCAATTTCTGCTGTTGCGGTTTTATCAGTTGCGTCGGAATCGCGTAAATCCGTCACGGAATCGTTAGTGGTAATATTATCCGCGTCTGTTAGCGTCACTTTTAACCCGCTTAATGCAACTTGAGTGTTATCAATACTCAAGGTACAAGCTGCATCTGCTTGCATAAAGGCAGCATTCGTTGCGCTAGAAAATAGGTATTGCCCTGTCGCATCTGTTTTCGCTGTTGCTGTACCGCTGGCACAAGTCAGCACCACATTGACATCGGCAATACCTGCTTCATCCGCATCTTGAATCCCGTCAGCGTCTTTGTCTAACCACACGCGATTACCGATTTCGACAGGTGCTGCATCGGTTAACAATTCAATATCACCAAAACCTGTACCCTTACCAAACAAGCTCGCTTCACCCGCTGTATGTAAGGAATACCAATTGCTTATCTTGCCATCTGTGAGGCTATAGCTACTAACCCCTTGGGTCGTCCACCATTGCTGACCTGTTTGACCTGTGGGGTGTGGGTCCATTACAACGGCATTGATTTGCCCCGAACCGTGTAAAAATGCCATTGCACCATTCGCACTTTCACTGCGACCATCACCTGCCGTATCTTCAAAGAATTCCCCCGTACTATTAGGACCAACGCCACTGGGGAAATTCACCGCACAGTCCGCACTTCCCTCTAAAGCAAACCCTGCTGCTGTTTTACAGGCTTTTAAGAAATCGCCATTCGCAATACCATTAACTAATTGTGCACTACCGCCAGAATAAGGTTTGTAATTATAGTTACCCATTTGATGCGGGAATAAATCCATAATATCTAAATACATATTGCCATTATCATCAAACTCAATATCGGATAATAAAGGCTGCGGAAGATCAACTTGCCCTTCGGTTTTTGCCAAACTCAAAAATCCTGTAGTTGCTTCCGCCTCATTCAACCACGGCTGGAACAAGCCCCAACTAATTTCACGCGGGTAATTCAATGGAAAACTCAAAACACTACTAAAGCCAGCACTCATATTATTCGGGTCAAAAGATAAAACCATTGATTTCAAATCAGTCGCTGCACGGCTATCAAACGCATCACAAGTAACACCTAAATACCCTTTTCCCTGTGAAAAATTCAATGCCCAAGGGCGAACACTCCCCCCTGTACAACTTGGCGCACCCGGCAAATTGGCAATGGCGTATTGATTAACCTTGCCCGGTAATTGCGTTACATCCGCATTCCCCACGTCGACACTGATTAAGGCTTTTTGATTGGCGTTAACTAACCACAGGATGTCCGTTCCCGGTTGCATATCAATATCGCCAAAACCAACTTTACCCACTTTATAGAAGGCATCCATATCCACACTGGGAGTATTTTTGTCATCCGGTAACACGTAGTCGGCAGCAATTCCCGTCTTGCCTGCTTCAGTGGCACAAGTCGCATCCCGACACACACTGCCCAAATCAATGCTTTCGGTTGGCGCATTCAGCGGGGTAACACCTTGTAAATCAAAATACTTAACAAAGCTCCCCGGTTGATTACTTTCATCAAGCACATAAACAGCACCTAAACCGTGAGCCAAACCGACGTGCCGTTTCAAGAAACTTGCTGCATACGCACGTTTTTTATTGGCTTGCCATGCCATCCCCCACGTACTGCCAACGTCTTTCAATTGCGCATCCGTCGATGGTTGTGGCCCTTGCCCCGGCTGACCATTGGCATCGGTATAGTCGCTGTTTAAACCAGAATAAGAGCGTGGAAACGATTGAATCGCTGCATCCGTCGAAGCAACACCTGTCCCACTGCGGTAGGTAGCAATAATAAGACGTGGGTCAGTTGAGGCTGTAAAAGCATCCGCGCTGCTCAACGCCAAATTGGCAGTATTTGCACCATCATCAACAAACTGAACCGATGTTCCCCCAGCAACACCCGGCTTTAACCATGATTCTGCCCACGTAAATTCTAGGCGGTATTTTGTCCCTGCGGTTAAACCTGTTAGCGTGTAAGAACCATCAGCAGCAGAAGTCGCACTGCCTTTTTCCGTACCGCTGGCATCAAAGGCTTTCACTGTTGTGCCTGCAACACCCACTTCATTAAAGCTGGCACTGGTATCAAATGTACCATTGGCATTGAAATCGCGGAAAACTTTACCCGTAATGTCGGCATGAGCCGCTGGTACAGTGCACAGAAGCACACCAACTCCCAACGCGGCTCGAATGGAGGAAACCATATTCGTCGTCATTGAACGCCCTTAATAATTGTTATTGATTGAGGCAATCCTATTCGCACAATATTATTGCACAGATAATTGCTAGCGTAGCAGTTATCCTTAAATACCCGCAATCAAAACCAGAAGAACGGCAACGATAAAATCAGGGGGGAAATTCCCCCCTTTACTATTGATTACCTTTAATTCACGGTAACTTCTAGTGTCAATGTCGCGCTGGTGTGTGCTTTTACACTGGGTAATGACCAAGCACCTGCATTGAACGTACCCGTACTAGGCGTTGCTTTAACCAACGTTACCCCCGTCGGCAAGTTATCCGTAACCGTCACATTGGTTGCATCCACATCGCTTTCATTGCTCAAAGTTAACGTGTAGGTAAGCGTATCACCCTTACGAGCAGTGGTTTTATCTACTGTTTTGACTAGCTTCAAATCGGTTTTCGTAACGGTAGGCACAGATTCAACAAAACCAAAATCCACACTTAAATTAGAACGGTTATCTGCAAACGCATCATTATCATCATCCGTGGCATCGCCTTTACGCAATGTTTCGGTGGTAGGTTCTGTCAAGCCTGTACCTTCGCCGAGTGTGACAATAGCAGATTGAATACCGCTTGCCGTTACTACTGTACCATTATCGTTATTGTCGCCGTCTGCATTTGGGTCGGCTTCTTCGCCTGTATTTGATGATGTTTTGTTCGTTAGTGCGGTTGGGGTTAACGCGGTACTTTGATCTGCTGGAATTTGTACACGATAGTCCCCCGCTTCCAATGCGCTAAACAGGTACTTACCATCACTGTCCGTATTTGTGCTAGCAACGAGCGTTTCACCCGTACCTGTTACTTTGTACAAGTTTACTAGCACGCCACTAATACCAGCTTCTCCCGTATCTGCTTGCCCATTTTTATTCGTATCCAACCAAACCAAGTTACCTAAACGATAGCCCGGAACGTCGCTACCTGCGGGGATTGCAATACCTACTTTGCGTGGTTCGGCTGTATCTAAACGGGTAGTCGTAACACTTGGATCATTGCCTGCATTGGTTGCACGGTGGGCAATCGAGTTCCACGCAACGGCTTCAAACGGTGCGTTTACCGGAACTTGCATGGGTACATTCAGCACGATTTCTTTACCTGCTTCCCAATGTGGGGCGGCAGTAAACGGAACTTTCAAGCGGAAACCTTTTACCTTACTCCAATCTGTCACGGTGGTTGTCCAATCATTGACACAACCTGTTTGCCAACCTGTTTCATTACTTGAATTAGATAATTCGGGGCGGCACGGATTCGGCACAAAGGTATACGCCAACTCAGCACCCGGCAATGCTAAGACAGAAGCGGTATAAGCATCCGCTGCGGTTGGCGCACTGGTGAGTAACGGCGACCATTGTGTATCGCGGGTTTGACTACTTAATATTTGCGATACCCCTGTATCACCGACAAAGGGGAATACATCATAAGCCACGTAATCTTTCAGGGCTTGGTTGCCGTAGTTGATTAATTTCACTTTGTATTCAAATACCCCGCCCGGTACTGTACGCGCAATGCACGGGAAACGGGTATACCCACCCGCCAAGGTTGGGCAAAAACTGTCTGGCACAACAGGATCACTGTTAGGGTCATCTTTATTGGGTAAAGCTGCGTTGCCTTTGATCCACTTTTCCGCCCCCATTACAGCAGCGGCTAATACGGTGAAACTATCACCATAGGATTCGCACAGCGTTTCTGTATTGTTACCATCGCCATCCACGTCATTGGTATCAACAACACTTTCTGAAACTGCGCCATTACGTTGCGCACACGTAAACGCACCGCTATAAGTGTTACTACTGATTTCTAATCGATTAATATACGACCCTGCGGCTGTACCCGCTTTAACTTTGGCAACCACTTTTAAATCAACACCACCATACATTCCTTGGTTAATGGGAAAACTATAAGGGTTAGCAACACCCGCTGAACCATCAAAACGCACTGCACCCGTTGGTACTGTGTTGCCATACGTCCACTTTAATAAGGTACGCCCTGTGCCATTGTAATTAGGAATGCTCACGAAATTGGGGGAAGGGGCTGCTGGATCACTGGATACAAAACCACTCCAACGCACGAATTCAAGTTCTGGTGGTAATAAATCCGTAAAAACGGGGTCTGCGTAGGGTGCTGAACCAGAAGTATTACCTGCCCCCAAACTAAACTCCACTTCATCACCCGGTTTGATATTGGCAGTATTATGATATTTACTCACACCAACACGCGGAATACTGGCAGGAATGGTTAAATCATGGCAGCTAGTTTGCCCGCCATTACTCACACCATTATAAGTAGCCGTCGCACAGTTATGGTATGTTGAACCTGCACTTCCTGCTGGAACTGTGAAATAAAAGCCAGGACCACGTTGGCTGTCACAAGTTATACAATTAGCATAGGATGAACGCATTCCAATCGGCAAATCATCTAAAAATACCCACCGGAAATGCGTTACCCCCGTTGCTGGGTAATCTGTACCTGCCACAAATTCCTTTGGATTTGCGCCATCTTGTGTCCCTAATACTGTCCAAGCATTACCATTATCCGTGGAATATTCCACTCGCGCTCGCACCGTTGTCGGTAATAACCATTCGCCAGAATAGACCTTACTGAATTGCAACCCAGTAGGAACAGTTTCCGTAAAGACCGTATTCTGCAAGGGAACGTTTGAATCATAAGTATTAAAAGCTAACCGCCAAAAATACCCGCTGTTATTTTCTGCGAGTAGCAAACCCTCATAGGCGGGAAACTGCTTAATAAATGCCATTGTTGGGGCTGCGGTACTGAAACCGTGTGTAGACACACCACATTCGTTTACATTGCCATACGCGGATGAACCTACCATACAAGCCTGATTCGTCACATCTGTCGAACCAAACGTACCGCTAGGGTAACGCAGTGTCACCACAAATTCCCCTACTGGAAAATCACTGGTTGTTTGCCCATTACCCGTCGTTGTCCATGCTTTAAGCAAGTCCGTACCCGCTATTGTCCAAGTAATAGTATTCCCACTCACCGTACCATTAGTGTAATTATCAGGTAGCAAACTACCGTAAGCAGAGACAACCGTCGCACCTGCGGGAAACGTATCGGTAACGGTTACATTTTGCACATCGGTATTACCATCTAATTTTCGCGCACGCACTTGAATTTGATAAGTAACATCGGTATCCGTGACAGGCGTACCCACTGGTGATTGTTTCGTTTTCGTCACAAAGTATTGCGGACTAGGCTGAACATTACCCACAAGTATATTAACCGACGTATTCACGCGGCGGTTAGCTTCATCAGTAGGATCAGTAATCACGGATTCTGCGGGTAAGTTAATAGTTGCTCCCGCTGTATTGTTTTTTATCAGGAACGTAACACTAACATCACCGGATTCACCATCCGCAAAAGGAGTACGCGCAATGATTAAATTCGTGCCATCAAAGGCAGCCTGAGTACCCGCAGGTGTAGCGGCTGACATGTATTGCAACGTTGAGGGAACAGGTGTGGTGATGCTTAAATTACCGCAACCTGTTGTTAAGCTAGAACAAGCATAATGATAACGCACCACTACCAGTGACGCAGGATTGTACGGACCTGCATTGGACAAATCCATGCCGAAGGTTTGCGCCCCCGCTGCAAAAACCGCTTTATTCCCGAAGATTGCAAGTAGAAAGAAGATGACGAAGCCGACCCGATACCCCCAACTGAATTGGGAGCGGGTATTATTTATTGTATGCATTGCTTACAAGCCCAAATGTTATTTTTTATGGATATTACTAAGTCTTACCAATCTGATTATGCACTAATTAAGAGCAGAATGTCACTATACTGAGGTAAAACTTTCCCCTCAAAGCGTCAACAATAGAAAGAGAATGTGCTATTGCACCTAGCAGTAGAATCCAAGTGCCCATCAAGGTTGTAATCAAGAAAGACTGCGCCTGAAATGTCTACGTAAGCTGCCTGTGCCGATAGCAACAAACAGCTTACAGCGAGATTTTGCCATAAAGCAAAAGGCTGTTTTTTATTCATCAGTTAGCCCTAGGTTCAATGATACTTATGTGTTGTGTTGT
>CAZJDN010000075.1:0-10093 GCA_964544775.1 uncultured Thiothrix sp. | reverse complement strand
CTACGGAAGCGTGCAGTTTTCCGTACAGAGTAGTATCAGCCATTGCAGCAGGGGCTGTCAGTGCAGCAGCAACTGCGATTGCGAGTAATTTTTTCATGAGTCGACTCCTATTAAGGTTTGTCCTGTCATTAAGTTGAAATTCGATTTTGTTCAATCTGACGGGTGTATTTATACATCCCTTGCCAGCGTCTTGCAACAGCTTTTTTGCAAATACGCTACAGAGTTTAGCGCAGATGTTGCAGAAATGCCACATGGATTGCATTTGCTTTGCAAAGATTTCGATGATGTGAAAATGGTCAGATTTTTCATTGTGTTACTCTGGCAACCATTTTTTGCGTAAACCCTCGTATACACTGTCATTTAGCCCTTGTGCTTCACGCAGTTGCATTAAGGCGTGGTTCACAGGCTCTAACCACGGGCTATGCGAAGGGAAAGCAATCCCGTAAATTTGCGGGTTAAAGCTGGCTGGCAATACGTTGACTTGTGCTTTTTCGGTTGCAGATTGATTATGCAGCGTCGCAAGGTATTGTAGGCGTGGACCATCATGCACCAAGGCATCAACTTCACCCTTTGCTACTTTTTGCACGCCTTCCTGTAAATCCTTTACGGGCACAATATCAATACCTACTCGTTCCAAATACGCTCTTGGTGCGTCAGTTTCTACCGCAGCCACACGTTTATCCAGCAGATCATGCACACCCTGAATGGAGCTATTAATGTTTTGCGCGGTCAATGCAGCGGTAATGACAGAGCTTAGAATACCCAAACACAAAAATCCCATTAAAAACCACAGTAAATCCACAATACGGGCTAAACCGCGACGGGGTGGTGTATCCCAAGTAACGAACATGGTCAATGACCACCACGCTGCTTCGGTAATGCCGTGGCGATAATCGGCAGGAAAGGTGGCATCACCATCACTGGATCGGCGGTCAACCAGCCAACGTAAGTGTGCAAAAATCAGTACCAACCCCAACAAAACCAACAGGACTTGCCACGTAAAGAATTTGCCGATTTCCCCCAAAGCAACTAACCACGGGTTCGGGCTAGCATCCGCAGACACCATAATCTGTAAGCCAAGTTCATACATGGAGTTGGAAAAATCGACTTTATCTTCACGCTCAGTGGTAACAGTGATTGCAGAAATACCCGCATCGATGCCATGACTTTGCGCCGCATCAATCAGTTCGGGCATGGTGTTGTAATACACCCATTCGGTTTTTTTACCCAATGACTGTGCAATCGCATTCCATAAATCAATGCTAAAACCGCGTGGTTGCCGTTGTTCGGGGGGCAGTTTGGGGTCATACATTACCCACGGTTCAGACAGCTTAATGCCGACTTTTAAGGCTTCATCCGCATGGAGCGAATGGGTGACAAATAGGCAAAACATGCCGATTGCGAAGAGTACGCGCCAGAGTTTCATCCGTTATCCTTTTTTATCCCTCGTAAAGCTAAGTAGTTTAGCAGCAACTGCGCCAGACAAAAGATTTCCACCATAGGAATGGTCACTACTTTCGTGGCATTATCGTTGGCACGTTCAAGGATCGATAAGCACTCATGGCTATACCCAATTATCAAACGCTCATGCGCCCGTTATTACAACTGGCAGCCGATGGAAAAGCGCATAAATTACGCGACACCGTGCAAATTTTGGCAGATCAGTTGCACCTGACAACCAGCGAACGTAATGAAATTTTACCCAGTGGCACGCAATCGGTTTTTAGCAATCGGGTGGGTTGGGCGCGTTCCTACCTCAAACAAGCAGGTGCATTGGTTTCGCCGCGCCGTGGTTACTTTTGCATTACGGAACGCGGTCAAACCTTGCTTCAACAATGCCCTTCGGCGATTAGCATTGCGACCTTGAGCCAATTTAGCGAATTTCAGGAATTCCAGAATCGTCGCCGCCCGAAAGAATCGGTGCAAACGTTACCGCGTTTGGGCTTTGATTCCGACGTTATTTTTGACGATACGCCAGAAGACATTCTTGCCTCGGCATACCGCATTATGCGGCACAATCTTGAACAAGAAGTGTTGGAAACCGTTAAAGAAGCCTCACCCGTATTTTTTGAACGCCTTGTGGTCGATTTGTTGGTGAAAATGGGCTACGGCGGTAATCGCCAAGATGCGGGGCACGCGATAGGCAAAAGCGGTGACGGCGGGATCGATGGCATTATCAATGAAGACCGTTTAGGGCTTGATGTCATTTACGTGCAAGCAAAACGTTGGGATGCAACGGTTGGTCGCCCTGAAATCCAAAAATTCGCTGGAGCATTGCAAGGGCAACGCGCAAGAAAAGGGATTTTCATGACAACTTCCAACTTCAGCCGTGAAGCAAAAGATTACGCGCAATTCATTGATACCCGCATTATTTTGATTGACGGTGAAAAATTGGCGGCATTGATGGTGGAATACAACGTAGGGGTATCTGTCGTTGACCACTACGCCGTGAAGAAAATCGACACTGACTACTTTGAAGAAGGTTAATTCCACCTGCATTACGCCACCCCAACACTGGAATGACGTAATACCTTAACGCACCTTATTTTTTCTTGTCAGGTGCAGCCTCACCGTCTTTTGCACCTTGCTGCATTTCTTGCAATTGCTTGAACATTTGCAAGGTTTCAGGGGTTACGTCATCGCTTTCTTCCAAGGCTTGCATAACTTCTGGGGTCAAACCTTCTTTTTTGATGCGATCCGCCAAATCCTGCGGTACACCCATGTCAGCGGCGGAAATATCAGCACCTTCACCGTCCGCTGAAGGTAAAGCAGTCATCCCACCACCCATACCGGGAGCAAGCGTTTGCAGCAACTCGGTAAAGGGCATTTGCTTACCGTTCAGCGTAGCCGTTTCACCTGCTAATTCCAGTTCGCTTTTCACCTTATTACCCTCAAGTTTGATTAAACCTTGTTCGGATAACGGGGTCAGCATAGCATCCGTGCCGTCAGGTAACAGAGCTTTATCGGCATCCAATACGATTTTACCTTTCAGCAGTTTTGCCCAGTCATTCGCGCCGTAACTTATCAAATCCGTCATGGTAACAGCAGCTTTACCAGTGTAAGTCAGGTCAATGTCCGCATTCAGCTTACCTTTGACACTTTCAGCGGCAAGAGCGTTGTGCAAACGGCTTTTATCCGCTTTTAACAATTTGCCAAAGATAACCCCAACCATTTGCTCGCCCGACTTGCTAACTTTATCCATCAGCTCTTGTTGTTTTTTCTGCCCTTCGGGGGTATCGGTTGCTTCTGCATTCCAGTTGGTTTGACTTAAAGCACTTTGCATATCTGCTTGCAATTTGCTGATTTCTTTCAAACCATCAACATTTAAACCCGCAAACTCCAGTTTGTAGTTAATCTTGTTAACCACGTCTTTCACGCCTTGGATATTGTCGAAACTGAAATTAACCGTCCCAAAGGCTTCGTTATCTTTGATGTCACTGTTGGATTGCATTGCCATGTCAAAGCTAACAGGAACGGTTGTGCCTTCCGCAAGGAAAGATACTTTAGGGGCTTTAAGGTCGAAACTACCCAATACTTGCCCAGCAACCATGCCTTTCATGTCACCCGTCACATCCATTGAAGGGATGGTCATATTATTGGTGGCTTCTTTTACTTCTAACTTGCCAACGTGCGCGGTTAATTTACCTTGCATATCAGCATTGTAATTCCCGCCGAAAGTCGCCCCATCCAAAGTAAAAGTTGTACCGTTTTCGTCAATTTTTAACGGGTTAATGCTGAAATCAACGGTTGCACCACCACCAAAGCCGATAGTGGTATGACCTTCTAAAGGCGGCTTACCCGCAAACGCGGCTTCCAATTTTTGGCGTTTGTCTTTATCCAACGCATCCATATCAAGGTGAGTCGTGATGCGCGACGAACCAAATTGCAAACCACCACTGAGGAAAATTGGTCCATTTTGCACTTCATTCACAAATTGAATGTCGCCTAGGGCTTCATTGAGCGGCGGCATATCGAATTTCAGCTTGGAAATGGCTTTCGCGCCAAACGCCGTTTTTTCGTAACTGACCAATTCTTGCTTTACACCGCGTCCAGCAGCTTGCTGATTTTGTTGGTCAATAAATTGACGGAGTGTACTTTCAGTTTGTTGACCGACATACCAACTCGCGCCGCCCCATGCAACCAGCAAGGCGACGGGGATAGACAACAGCGTTGCAATTTTTTTCATGGAGAAACTCCTGATTATTCAATATCACGTAATTTTAATTGTGGGTGCGGTTTGTTCTGACCCTTGTAAGTGTAGCAAGAACAAAGCCTTAACGCCCCAACATCTGTTTAAACGGCATACCCAGTAAACGCAGCGTCCCAAAGTAACTCAGCAGTGCCAGTGCAATCAGTGCCACCAAGCGGATCATTTTGCGCCCCGTTGCTGGCTCTTGCCACCACGTATCACTAGGTGTCGCTAACCATACCAATCCACCCATTACCACACAGGCTAGCGTAATTTTCAGCAAAAACAGTAACCATCCTTTTTCAGGGTCAAAGATTTGCTGTTTGTGTAAATGGTAAAACAACAAACCTGCATTCACGTACCCCGCCAACGCAGTAGCCAATGCCAAACCAGCGTGTGCGCCAGGCATTCCAGAAAAATACCACGGCAAGACAATAAGTACGTTTAACAACATGTTAGAGAAAATAGCAACCATACCGACTTTGACAGGGGTTTTCGTGTCTTGACGCGAGTAAAATCCCGGTGCTAATACTTTCACCATGATAAACCCGCTCAAACCTGCCGAATAAGTCATCAAACTAAGGGAGGACATTTGTACATCTCGCCATGTATATGCCCCGTGCATCATGACTGTTGCCAAAATCGGCTCAGACAACAGCATTAAACCGAGCGTTGCAGGGATCGAAATCAACAACCCCATGCGTAAGGCCCAATCCATCGTGTGCCGAAATTGGACAGCATCCGACTTAGCATGATCGCTGGACAGTTTCGGTAAGATAACTGTACCCAGTGCCACACCAACAATCGCTAGCGGTAATTCCACAAAGCGGTCGGAATAATACAACCAAGTAATACTGCCAACCGCCAAGAAAGATGCCAAGATCGTATTGATCAACAGGTTCAATTGCGCGATAGACGAGCCAAACAAAGCTGGAATCATCAATTTCGTAATCCGTTGCACGCCTGCATGTTGCCAATTTAGCCGAAAGCGCGGCAACAATCCCAAACGCGCCAATGCGGGTAATTGGAACGCAAGCTGCACCAAGCCAGCCACAAAAACCGCCCACGCTTGCATTACCATTGGTTCTTCAAATGACGGCGAAACCCAAATTGCCGCACAAATCATTACCACGTTTAACCACGCGGGTGTTAAGGCTGGAATCGCAAACTTATGAAACGTGTTCAAAATGCCGCTAACAAATGCCGTTAACGAAATAAATAAAATATAAGGGAAGGTAATCCGCAACATTTCCACCGCCAAATCAGGGCGGGCATTGGGTTTACTGTCAAAGCCGGGGGCAAAAATCCACATTACAATGGGCGCGGCGATGACCCCAATAACGGTTACTACCAATAAAATTAAGCCTAAATAACCTGCTACGTGGTCAATTAAGTCTTTTAAAGTTTCGGGCGATTCTTTTTCTTTGTATTCCGATAATACGGGCACGAAAGCGAGAGAGAATGCCCCTTCCGCAAACAAACGGCGCAGCAGATTCGGAATGCGAAATGCAACATAGAACGCATCCGTAGCCCCATCGACAGGGAAATAACGCGCAACCACCATGTCACGCACCAAACCCAATACGCGGGAAATCATAGTCATGGCACTAATCACAGCACCGGAACGCAAAAGGCGACTCATCCTGTTGTATTTATCCTGTCGTTAGCTAGCGAAGCGAGGCACAGATTCTGCAACAATCGTGTGCAAAGGTCATTCAGATTATGTGAATTTTTTCCTGAGAGAGCGTAAACATTACTAGCATCAATGCGTTAATAAAGCTGACGAATAAACGTAAAGATACCAAACAGGGGCAAACATGATGAACAAAACAACCGCATTCCTCGGCAGTTTTATTGCCAGCAGTGTTTTTGCCGAACCCAATTTACCCGCACCAACCTTTGAACAATTGGATTGCAACCAAGATGGGAAAATTTCATGGCAGGAATACATCACCCGCAACCCCGTTGCAGGGCGGCTGAATCCGCGCCGCATTTTCGATAACGTTGACAAAAACCTTGATGGCTACATTGAGCGGGATGAATTCACCGCCATGCAGCACCACTAGAAATCCGCACTGAATCTGTCGTTTATTTATTTCCGTGGAGCGGTAGAATGTAATCCACCCAAACTTTTGGCAACGTAAGGAATTGAGACAGCATGAGTGCATTAGAGCGCATCGACACAGCCGTTAAAAGCAACCCTGTGATTATTTTCATGAAAGGCACACCACAAATGCCCCAGTGCGGTTTTTCTAGCCGTGCCGCACAAGCCTTAATGGCCTGTGGCGAACCGTTTGCTTTTGTTAATGTATTGAGTGACCCTGAAATTTTTCAGCAATTGCCGCAATACGCAAACTGGCCGACGTTCCCGCAAATCTACATTAGCGGCGAATTAATTGGTGGCTGCGACATTACCTTAGAAATGTATCAAACAGGCGAACTGCAAACCGCCGTGAAAACAGCCGTGCAAAACGCCCCCCAAAGCGTGGCGTAAGCCAAACACGCTCCTCACACCGTCGTGAGGAGCATTCCCTGTGCGATTTTCCATTCCACACAACTCCCGAAAGCGGGTAAAGTAATACCCCTCAAGCACAATATTTAACAAGAACGGAGAGCAATGAATGGACGGTAATATCTTTCTCACGGTTGTGGATGCTTTAGCCACGCTATTTATATTTGTACTGGGTGTGCTGCTGCTAATCGCAGTGGGCGTTTATATCCACGATACGCGCCAAACCAAAAGTGCCATTTTGCGCAATTACCCCATCGTTGGGCATTTTCGCTATTGGTTGGAACATTTGGGCGAATTCTTACGCCAGTATTTCTTTGCAATGGATCGTGAGGAAATGCCGTTTAACCGTGCACAACGTTCGTGGGTATACCGCGCGGCAAAAAACTTGGATAACACCGTCGCTTTTGGCTCAACCATTAACCTCAATACACCGGGAACAACGTTGTTCGTAAACTGCGCCTACCCTGTGCTTGACAGTGATACCGCCCCCACCAAACCGCGCCGCATTGGGCAATATTGCCGCGAACCGTATGACGCAACGTCATTTTTCAACATTTCTGCCATGAGTTACGGCGCGTTGTCTAACCCCGCAATTCGCGCTTTGTCTCGCGGCGCAAAACAAGCCGGATGCTGGTTAAATACAGGCGAAGGTGGGCTTGCACCCGCGCATTTGGACGGTGGTTGTGACGTAATTTTTCAAATTGGTACGGCGAAATACGGGGTACGCGACCTTGAAGGCAAACTCAGCGACGCGAAATTGCGTGAAGTTGCCGCCATTCCACAAGTCAAAATGTTTGAATTGAAACTTAGCCAAGGAGCAAAGCCGGGTAAAGGTGGTATTTTACCCGCTGAAAAAGTCAGCGAAGAAATCGCCCAGATTCGTGGCATTCCTGTTCATCAAGCCTCCATTAGCCCGAATCGCCACCCCGAAGTGAACGATGAACAAGACTTACTGACCATGTTAAACCACATTCGTGAAGTCACAGGCAAACCCGTTGGTTTCAAAGCCGTGATGGGTGGTTATCGCTGGCTAGAAAAATTGTGCCATGAAATCCATCGGCGCGGCATTGAAAGCGCACCCGATTTCATCACCATCGACAGCGCGGACGGTGGCACGGGTGCTGCCCCAATGAGTTTGATGGATTACGTTGGCTTACCGATTCAAGATTCGCTGCCGAATGTGGTCGACATGCTGTACAAATTCGGCTTGCGCGAACGCATCCGCATCATTGCCGCAGGGAAACTGTTAAACCCTTCGCAAGTCGCGTGGGCATTGTGTGCTGGCGCTGATTTCGTCAATAGTGGGCGTGGCTTCATGTTTTCGCTGGGTTGTATCCAAGCCATGCAGTGCAATAAAAACACTTGCCCAACCGGAATTACAACCCACGACCCACGTTTACAAAAAGGTTTAGTGGTAGAAGATAAAGCCACGCGGGTGGCGAATTACCACAAAAATTTGGTGCATGAAGTGGAAACCATTGCGCATTCCTGCGGGGTACGCGAACCGCGTGAATTACGCCGCCAGCATTGTCGCATTGTGCAAACTGATGGGCGCATCGTACCGCTCGATCACCTATACCCTTACCCTAAGCGCAACGGTGGGAACAAACCAGCATTTGAAAATGCTATCGAACCTGCCTAAAACGCGCTGCCCCGTTCGCGCAGCCAACCCGTTACGCTGAACCGCTCACGTCGCGCTGGCATAACTTCGTGCCAGAAGCGCGTGCTGCGGAACAGCACCAAACTCCCCGCATGAGGGAAAATATCCACAAAATCCCCGCCGTCTGTACCGTCAGTATAAAAGCGCAATTGCCCACAATCGCTTTCACGCCAATCTTCGTTGAGGTACACAATGGCAGTAATCAAACGCGCACTCGTCCCCCGAAAATTATCCAAATGCCGTTTATAGAAAGCCCCCGGCGGGTACACCGCAAAATGCGCTTCAAACTCAAATAAACCAAGGTATAACTGTTGGTTGAGGCTTTGACGTAAATGCTCAATAAAATCTTGGTAATCCGCTAACGCTCCGGTTTGCGCCCGTTCTAACCATTGCACATGATCATTGCGCACTGCCTCGTTAACGTTTAACTCTTGCCCGCGCCCAATACCAGCAGCATGGAAATCACCCGCCTGCCATTGTGCTTGCGCTTGTTCACGCAAGGCTTGAACCTGTTCCAGCGGCAAAAATGCGGGTAATACCACCCAACCCTGATCAGCCAATGCCGCAGTGATTGCGTCTACATCCACTCGCGCCAATAGCGCATCTGCCCCTGATGTTCCTACTGTCATCTTTTTAATCCTAAACCCCGCGCCAAACGCGTTTGTCGCTGCCGCACCCCCATTCCCTGCTGCGCATTCCAACGCCGTAAGGGGGCAATACGATCCACTGCCATTAAACCCACCGCTCGCGCATGGGCAAGCGGGGCAAACTCATTAGAAAACACGCGCACCAGCGTATCGGTGTAACGCACCACGGCTTGCTGATCCGGTTCACGCAAGGCTTGGTAATGCGCCAACAAATCTGCCGCACCGCAATCCCCCCCGGTTAACGCTGCTTCCGCCAGTAAGTCAGCCAATTGCGCCACATCGCGTAACCCCAAATTCAACCCCTGCCCCGTCACCGGATGCAAAGCATGGGAAGCATTACCCACAACGACGGCACGCCCAGCTACTTCCTGCATGGCTTTCACTAACACGAGCGGGTAAGTTGCACGTTGCCCTACTTTGGTGAACAACCCTTGGCGGAAACCGAATTCTGCCTGTAATTTACGCAAGAAACCAGTATCATCCAGTTGCATAGTGCTCGCCACATCCTCATTACGGTGCGTCCACACCAAGGAATAACGTCCCTGCGTCAAGGGCAATAACGCTAAAGGTCCACTGCTGGTAAAACGTTCGTAAGCGGTATTCGCGTGCGGCTTTTCGGTAGTCACGTTAGCAATCAGCGCGGTTTGGTAATATTCACGGCGACTGGCGGCAATCCCCAGCATGTCACGCACACCGGAATCACGCCCATCGGAAACCACCAGCAAGCGTGTTTGCAACGTATCCACCACACCGTCGCGCTCGATTTGCACGCTGGCGTAATCGGCAGTTTGTTCCACGGCAAAGACTTTCGCCGGAACAATCAGCTCCACGCCCCCGCCCGTTAATTCATCGTACAACAACTTGCCCAAAACGCGGCTTTCCACCACGTAACCCAAAGCTGGTACGTTTTCTTCCACCGCCGCCATGCGCGTCGCGCCAAAATGCCCGCGATCCGAAACGTGGATGTGTTGAATACTTTCCACTCCTTCACGCAGTTTGCCCCACAGCCCCATGCCCTGATAAATACGGCTCGAACCATACGACAACGCAATCGAACGGTCATCGTAACTTGGCTGTTCCGCCAC
>CAZJDN010000074.1:1587-10521 GCA_964544775.1 uncultured Thiothrix sp. | reverse complement strand
TCGCTTTCATTTTCTACCGTAATGGTATAAGTGACGGTATCACCGGATTTAACACTGGTTTTGTTTGCCACTTTCGTGACTTTCAAATCCGTCTTAGGTGCGGCTGCCAAGGTCACTAAATGGTCTTCAATTTCCCCAGTTGTTGCTGCACCGGAGGCATTAGCTATTTGAGTTGCATCAGCAGCCAATCGGCAGCGCATGGTGGTCGAGCCTGCGGTTGTCGTGCTTGCGGTTGCTGGCACATTCGGTAAGGTTAAAACCGCACTGGTCGCACCATTAACAACGGTGGCGGTAGCGCGTTCTGTGGCATTATCAAACGTACCATCAGCGTTGTAATCCACCCAACAGGCGATGGTTGCATCCGCCCCGGTTGTATTGTGCGTAGCCAAAGTAATTTGGGGGTTTGCTTGCCCATCGGTCAACGTTACGGGTGCTGCTAGTGCGTCTTCATCGTCACCTGCTGTTGCACAAGTACCGTAAGTCATTCCCCCTGTAGCAGTATCATCACCATCGGCACTTGTTGAGGCTTGCCCATCGGTTTCACCGTCCACACAACTGCCCAAATACAAACTTTGCGTCATCGTATGGTTTGCACCACTGTTGGCAATCGTAGTGGGGTAATTACTTTTTGCATCACCGTAATCAATGGGGTCTGGAGCCATACAGAAGGTAAAACCGGAAACCCGAATCGCTTGGCTATCACTTGCCCCATTGGTTGCACCGTGCGTACCTGACCACCACGAATACAAATTCGGATTCGCTTGTTCGTCGGTAGCATCCTCCGCACCATCCGAATACATAATGCTGAATTTATCAAACGGAGTAGCCGTTTCCGCATGAATTGTACCCAGTGGATCATCGGGGTTAACGTTGTTATTTTGATCTGTATGGTAAATAGATTTTGCCGTTTGCCCCGCAACACTCAAAGCCGCACCCGCATTGAAAATAGTAACGGGTACATCCGTACCATTCATGGAAGCACTGACACCGATTTCATCTTGATAAGAGTTACCGGGGGATTCTTGCGCTACGAAGTTATTGAATGTCCACGTCAACCCCACCCCGTCAATATCGCCGATAGTAAAATTACCCATCAAGGCGGCGGGGCGCGAAAAACTAAAATCGAAATACACATCATCCGTATGCTGCGCTGATTTGATAAACCAGCTTAAGAAACCCGCACCGTAAGCCTTACGTGTCCCTGTACTTGAAGCACTGGCATCGCCGTAACAGTCAGAATCCCACGGGTCTTGAATACTACCATTACCTGCCCACTCATCAACCGTTTCCCCCGTTGAAGGTAAACAACCACCCGCTGGGTCATAAGGGTGTTTCCCTGCATCCACAAGATCGGTATCAAAGTTCAAGTTAGCAGGGTCGCGCAAACTCATGGTGACATCCACCGCCGCCGCTTTACCATTAACGTCGGTATAATTGACGCTGTAAGTTTTGCTGCTATCACCGAAATTCCACACCGCCTGATTACCTGAACCCGAACCATCCCACGTAAAGTTAACCGTGCTCGTTCCCGCAGGGCAACTTGCCGCCTGCGCGGTCATCGAAGCCATGAGTAAAGCAACACTGGCGGAGGTTAATTGCCATAAGCGTTTATTGTTTTTCATCGTTACTCCTCGCATTAATACAACGAAGGCAGGTGAAACACCTGCCTTCTTTCGTGACTTACTACAGTTTACGTCGTTGCCGATAGACTCCTGCAACCATGAGTAAACTCATGATAATCAAGCCCCACTGACTCACGGTTGGTATCGCCAGCATAGGCACAAAACCAAAGTCGATAGTTAAATTGGTACTTGGATCATTATCCCCATCGTTGATCGGTTCTGCGTCCCAACTGAGGTTAACTTTACCGCTGAAGCTATAACCATTGAGTAAGGTGTAACCGTTACTGTCGGTATCATCATCGTTGTTCGGGTTTTCAACCGCTACCGTCGCTTTGTAGGCTGGCGGCATTTTTACTGCCACACAGTAATTACCCGCACTCAAGTTACTAAAGCGGTATTCACCTTTGGCATCACTCAGCACACTGGCAACTGTTGCCCCCAGCATGTCTTTGGCTGCATTACCTGCGCAATCGGTCAACAAGACTTCAACGCCAGCAATATCCGGTTCACCCGCATCTTGTTTGCCATTTGCACCAAGGTCTGCCCACAACCGACCACCCAAACTTGCCGCACGGAAGAAGCCACAGTCGACAGTACTGTTGTGGTTGTTGTCATCTTGATCCAATTCGGTTGCAGGCTCAGTCCCACCCAGTAAACTGAATGCTGTGGTTTGGAAGGTATTCCCCACCGCCACGCAGTTACTGTCGGTATCCGACGCATCCTCATCAGGATCAACCCCGCCCGTTGTGGCGCGATAGCCTTCCGGTGGCGTAACTTGCACAAGGTAATCGCCCGGATACAAATTGTTAAAGGCATACTTACCATCAGCCGCCGTATTCAGTGCGGCAACGGTATTGCCATTTACATCCACCACAGGTTTCTGTTCAGCCGCTGTAAGCAACTCAACTTTTGCCCCCGCCAAACCTTCTTCCGTCGCGGCTTGTTGCCCGTCGGCGTTGGTGTCAGACCAGATGTAATTACCTACCGCTACCGGATGATAGAACCCGCAATCCACGGTCATATCACGGTCACTGTTATCACCGTCCACGCTGGTTTCCGGTTGGTGATTAAAGCGTAAGGTCATGGTGTTGGTTTGGAATAAACCTTCCGCTGTGACTTGGCAATTACTGTCTTTAGTAATGTCAGCCACGGCGGCTGGCTTGCTGGCAATGTAACCTGTCGGCGGAGTTACCCGCACAAGGTAATCCCCTTCCATCAGCATTTCAAAGTGATACACGCCTTTATCATCCACATTGACAGGCGCAACCGTTTGACCGCTTAGATCAGTCGCGGGGCTGCCTGCAAGGGTGAACAATTCCACTTTGCTACCTGCTAGACCTGCTTCTTCCTTGTCTTGTACGCCGTTAGCATTGCTGTCGCTCCAGATAAAGTCGCCCACCGCTAATGGGCGGATGAAACCGAAATCGATGGAACGGTTGGTACTGCTATCACGCGCATTCCCTGTTTCATCGTCATCGGTTGGTTCATCACGCACAGTCAGTTTAAACGGCAAGCTGCTGCTCACCCCGTCAACTAACGCCAACCCGTTGGAATCGCTATTGCTTGCATCATCATCAGGGTCAGCACCGCCTTTGGTTGCTAAGTAAACAGCGGCAGGAGCTTGCACTTTCACCACGTATTCGCCTTCCAACAAGTTATCAAACAGGTACATACCGTCATCACCTGTCATTTGTGCGGCAACAGGTTTGCCGTAGGCATCGTTTACGGGCGTTACACCATCGGCAGTAAACAAGTTAACCGTTGCCCCTGCGATATTCAGGTCTTCTGCTGCTTGCTGAGCGTCACCGTTGTGATCAAGCCATACGCGATCACCGACTGCCACAGGAATGTAGAAACCGAAATCAAGCGTTAAGTTAGAGTTTGGATTTTCTAAATCGCCATCGTGTTGCGGCTCTTGGTCGTAAGCCA
The DNA here is from genome assembly GCA_964544775.1 of uncultured Thiothrix sp. Lineage (GTDB taxonomy): Bacteria > Pseudomonadota > Gammaproteobacteria > Thiotrichales > Thiotrichaceae > Thiothrix. Next base: position 6,970 of record CAZJDN010000074.1, on the reverse strand, counting down.
AATTGACCACACCCGATTGCGCATACGCTTGACCCGCAACGGCTTGCGCATTGGAATCGGTATTGTCGTCATTGTTCGGGTCTGCCACGGCTTTCGGGCTAGCCACGTAATCAGCCTGCGGCGGAGTTACGCGCACCACATAATCACCTGCCGCCAGCGCGGTAAACAGGTATTTACCGTTGGCATCCGTTTTCACCGCTGCAACAGGCTTGCCGTGAATGTCAATCGCAGGCGTTGTACCGTCAGCCGCAAACAGTTCTGCCGTTGCATTGGCAATACCTGTTTCATTCGCCTCTTGTACCCCATTAGCATTGCGGTCAAACCAGACGTAATTGCCCAATTGCAGGTAACGCAATACGCCAATGTCTTGCGTGCCGTCGTAGCTATTGTCTGCCAACGAAGCCACTTTCAACTTGCCACATTGACGTTCGCCCGTTGGCTCTTGCCCTGCGGTGAGGTTGAAAATAGCGGATTTAATGCCCGACATTTCCAAGGTTACCAGTTCATCCAGCCCGTTTTCACCTTTGTCGTCGTCCAGACCTGTATCGCCGTCGTTGCCTTTACTGCTGAGGTAAGCGTAAAGCGGTTTCAAGACCAGCCCACCATCCAGTACGGTTTGGTAGTACGGTACGTGAATGAAGTATTTACCCGAACGTAAGTGCTCGAAGCTGTAGCATCCGAAACGGTCTGTTTGCGTGACCGATACAGGCATATCAACATCAGGGTCTTGACCTTGACGGTAAACTTCAACCAGTACGTTTGCCAGCGGTGCTTCACCTGTGTCGTAAATGCCGTTGTTACTGGTTACAACGGAAACGCCTTCGTCAATCCACAAACGGTTGCCGACACCCACTTCCAAAGGCACGAAACCAAAGTCGACGGTTAAGTTACTGGCGGTATCTTCCGAACCTGCACCGTCATTACCTGCTTGTCCGCTGGCAACGGGGTTTTCTTTGCTGGGTTCAGTGTCATCCAAGGTAATCATGCCGCTGCACACGTTGCCATTCGCCGCTGTAGGGGCAAGACCGTTGTTGTTTTGGTCTTGATCCGCATTCGGGTCGGCTTCGTTGGCGGTGCTTGGCAGATAACCTTCCAGCAAACCGCCGGACGCAAAGTTACTCGCCGCAACACACACTTGGTATTTACCCGGCGGTAACGCGCTAAACAGGTAGTAGCCGTTGGAAGTCGTGGTGGTTAAATCACCGTTCCCCAAGTTGACAGGTTTACCGTTTGCGTCCAACAAGGTTAGCAACACACCGTTTTCGACAGGCGACTCCGATGAATCCGCTTTGGCATTGTCGCGGTTCGCGCTGTTGCCATTACCGTCATCGATCCAGACGTAGTTACCAATGCTGTGACCTTTGTGAGTACGGATATTTGCCACATCTTCACTGCGTACTGGAGCTTGATTGGTCGGGGTCAAATCAGGGTTAATCGGCACGGCTTGTACCGTTGCCAAGTTGGTTACGGCTTGTTTCACATGGTCTACTTTACAGGTGTAAACCCAACGTTCTTGCGGACGCAGGTAATTATCACCGTCAGCGTGATCAAGGATTTGCGCGTTACAACCTTCCAATTTGTCGTCCAGTGCAATGTCTTTTAGCCACGTATTCCCTGTGTTCGTCACGCTGATGTAATACAAAGCGGAAGCGTCATACATGATGTAAGCCGCACCCGTTTCATCCTGCGCATCCAAACCTAACGTGGTGTCATCAGCAGCATTGTAAGCGCGTGCCGTTGCCGCTGGTTGGGCGTATTTCTTCAGCAAAATGGACGGTGCAGGTGTTGTGGTAATGTTCGCAGGGTCCGCAGACGTAACCGGACTTTGACCTGTGGGTTTACCCGTAGTGAATACAGGTAAGGCTTCCACCGTCGCGGTAGTGGCAACGTTTTCGTTGACTTTCGGCAGACTGCATTCGTACACCCAACGTTCACCCGGTAACAAAATCACGTTGCCGTCGCCTTGATCAATCAGCGCAAGGTTACAGTTTGCTAGCTTGGCATCAACCGTGACTTTATCCAGCCACGTATTGCCTGTGTTGCGTACTGTAATGCGGTACAACGCCGTACCGTCATACGGGATGTAAGCCGCCGTTGGTGCGTCTTGCGCATCCACGCCGAGGGTTGCGTCTTGCGTTGCATCGTAAGCGGGGGCGTTGTTTGCGTCCTGCACGTAAGTTTTCAGCACAATACTGGGTAGCAAATCCGTGGTGACATTGGCTACGTCTTGCGCACTGACGGGCGATTGGTTGGTCGGCGTACCGTCTGGGTTAATCGGGTGCGCGGTTACGCTAGCTACGTTGGCAATATTTTGCTCGACGTTATTCAACACGCATTGGTAGAACCACGTTTCACCCGGCACGAGAACATCATTGCCGTCGGCTTTGTCCGCCACACTTAAACTGCACGCACTTAATTGCTCGGCAACGACCACATTGTTCAGCCATGTATTCCCCGTGTTGGTCACGCTAATGCGGTAAAGCGCGTTTTCCCCTTTAGGTACATTGGCAGCCGACGTTGCGTCTTGTGCATCTTGCCCCCATGTCAGCGGATCATTCACGACCAAAGCAGGCGCACCTGTAGCAGGCTGAACGTATTTTTTCAGCGCGATTTTCGGGGCGGGTTCAGTCGTAATGTTCGCTGGGTCTGTCGCTGTCACGGGTGACTGGTTGGTAGGCGTACCATCAGGGTTAATCGGACGCGCTTCTACCGTCGCGGTATTACTGATGTTTTCATTCACTTTATTCAAAGTGCAGGCAAATACCCACCGCTCATTCGGTTGCAAGGCTGCATCGCCGTCAGCTTTATCAATTGCTGTTAAGGTACTGCACTGACTCAAGTTGGCTTTGAGTGTTACCGTATCTAACCAAGTATTACCTGTGTTGGTGACAGTAATGCGGTACAGCGCGTTGGCATCGTAAGGAATGTAAGCGGCGGTACTCATGTCTTGCGCGTCATAGCCCAAGGTTGCGTCGTTGCTAGCATCGTAAGCAGGTGCTGTTGCCGCCACTTGCACGTAAGTTTTCAACGCAATGTTCGGCGCACGTTCTGTCGTAATGTGAGCGACATCAGCGGCACTGACAGGTGATTGGTTGGTTGGCGTACCGTCAGGGTTAATCGGGCGTGCTTGCGTGGTCGCCGTATTGCGCACGTCACCATTTACCTTGTCGAGGCTGCATTCGTAAACCCAGCTTTCTTCCGGTTTGAGCGTGTCATTGCCGTCACCTTTAGCAAGTGGGCGTAATTCGCAATTCGCTAACTGATCATCCACCGTTACCGTATCCAGCCACGTATTGCCTGTGTTGGTAACAACAATGCGGTACAAGGCTTTGCCGTCATACGGGATGTAAGCCGCGCTGGTTACGTCTTGTGCATCTGCGCCTAATGTGGCGGCGTTGCTTACATCATACGCGGGGGCGTTAGCCGCATCCTGCACGTACTTTTTCAGGGCGATTTTCGGCGCAAGTTCAGTGGTAATGTGGGCGACATCGCTATCATCCACCGGAGCTTGGTTGGTCGGCGTACCGTCAGGGTTAATCGGGCGTGCTTCCGTGCTGGCGGTATTGCGTAGTGCTTGATGTACATTGGCAAGACTGCATTCGTACACCCAACGTTCACCCGGTTTCAAGCTGGCATTATTGTCGCCTTTATCGATTGTACGTAACGCGCAATTGTCGATTTGGTCGTCAATGGTTAGGTTATCCAACCACGTTGTTCCGGTATTTGTTACCGTAATACGATACAACGCTGTGCCGTCATACGGGATGTAAGCCGCGCTGGTTACGTCTTGTGCGTCGTAACCCAAGGTAGCATCGTCAGCCGCATTGTAAGCCAGCGCACCTTGCGCGTTTTGCACGTACTTTTTCAACGCAATTTTCGGTGCTAACTCGGTAGTAACGTGTGCCGCATCGGATGCACTGACCGGGCTTTGACCCGTTGGTGCGAGATCAGCGTGAATCGGACGTGCATTAGCGGTGGCTACGTTACGCACGTTTTCATTCACCTTGGCAAGCGTGCATTCGTAAACCCACGTTTCACCCGGTTTGAGCGTGTCATTTACGTCGGCATCGCCTCGATTAATGCGCGTAAGGGCGCAATTTTCTAGGCTATCGTCCACGTTAACTTGATCCAACCACGTATTCCCCGTGTTTTGTACCGCAATGCGATACAGTGCGTCGGTGTTATACGGGATGTAAGCCGCAACGGTTGCATCTTGTGCATCTGCGCCCAAGGTTGCAGGTGTCGCCGCATCGTAAGTGGGCGCATTGGCTGCCGCTTGCACGTATTTCTTCACACTAATCGCAGGTGTGGTTAATGGAATACGCACATTCGCCGGATCACTCGCGCTAACAGGGCTTTGACCCGTTGGTGTGCCATCCGCATACACAGGAGTCGCGCTGGCTGTACCAAGGTTGTAAACGTCTTGCGTCACTGTGGCTTGGGTGCATTCATACACCCACGTTTCGCCAATGCCCATGAGGGTATCGCCATCACCCAAACTGATTGGATTGAGGGTGCAACCTGCCAAATGGTCATCGACTTGCACCGATGCAAGCACAGTGCTGCCAACGTTACGCGCTTCAAGGCGGTAAATAACGCTGTCGCCGTGGGCAATCGTTAGGGCATTGAGGTTATCTTGCGCATCCAGACCCGGCGCGGCATCCCCCACTTTACGCACGTATTTCTTCAAAGCAATAGCAGGTTGATTGACTGGAATCATGACGTTTGCCATGTCTTGCGCATCCACCGGACTTTGCCCCGTCGGTTTACCGTCCGCTTGAATGGGTCGGGCAACCACGCTTGCTAAGTTTGCCAAGTTTTGCGTGACATTCGGCACGGTACATTCGTATACCCAGAATTCGCCCGGTGCGAGGGTTTCATTCGCATCCACGCTGGTGTAAATGCGGTTGAAAGGCGTGCAGGTTTCCAGATGGTCTTCCACATTGACCGTATCCAACCACGTTGTACCTGTATTTTTCACCACCACCCGGAACAACGCGGCTTTGGCAAACGCCAGTTGTTGTGCGTGTAAGGTGTCTTGCGCATCAATCCCTAACGTCGCCGCCGTATTCACATCGTAAACAGGCGCACCCGCCGCAGGTTGCACGTATTTTTTCAAGGTAATCGCTGGACCATTCACTTGCACATGCACATTCGCGGGGTCTTCTGCATCCACGGGTGATTGGTTGGTGGGTGTACCGTCAGCATTGGCAGGTACAGCTTCCACCGTCGCTAGGTTGTAAACATCGCTGGTTACATTGGTTTGATCGCATTCGTATACCCAGACTTCCGTCAGGTCTAACATGCCGTCATTACCCGTGTCGCCCGATGCAGGCGTTGTTGGAAGGTTGCAACCTTCCAGATGGTCTTCCACTTTGACCTG
>CAZJDN010000074.1:0-1487 GCA_964544775.1 uncultured Thiothrix sp. | reverse complement strand
TCATGTACTGGAGTTGCTGCCACGGTAGCAAGGTTGTAAGTGTCAACTTTTACCCCCGTTTGCGTGCATTCAAAGACCCACGTTTCGCCTTGCATGAGCATATTGGCGGCATCCAAATCACCCATGTCGATAGGCGTAAGGGCGCAATTGTCTAAATGGTCTTCGACGCTGACACTCGCCAATGCGGTGCTGCCAATGTTGCGTACTACCACGCGGTAAGTGACATTGGCATTGTGATTTACCAGCAATGCCGTACTTGCGTCTTGCGCATCCACGCTGGTTGCGGCATTCGTACCTTCCAAACGCACGTACTTTTTCAACTCAATCGCGGGTTGCGTCGCTGGAATGCGGACATTCGCCGGGTCTTCCGCACTGATAGGGGATTGACCTGTTGGCGTACCGTCTGTGTTGGCAGGCGTTGCCACCGCCGTAGCAAGGTTGTAAACGTCGGTAGTCACGTTGGCTTGAGTGCATTCGTAAGCCCACAATTCGCCCACATCCAACATGCCATTGCCGTTATCGCCGGATTGTGCGGAAGCAGGCAAACTACACCCATCCAGATGATCATCTACCTTGACGTTACTCAGTGCGGTATTGCCTGTGTTGCGCAAGGTAATGCGGTAAACCACTGAATCACCGTGTTTTACCAATAACGCATTCAGGCTGTCTTGCGCGTCGATCCCCGGTGCGGCTGTACCATCCAAACGCACGTATTTTTTCAACTCCAACGCAGGTTGTTGAGCTGGAATGCGTACATTCGCGGCATTTTGCGCCATCACAGGGCTTTGCTCGGTTGCTGTACCATCATCGTGCGCAGGTTGGGCAACGACTGTCGCAAGGTTGTAAACGTCGGTAGTCACGTTGGCTTGGGTGCATTCGTAAGCCCACAATTCGCCTGTTTCCAGCAAATTATCGCCGTCGTCGCCCGTTGGGTTGGTTGGTAAATTGCAACCCGGTAACGCATCTTCCACTTTGACGCTGGTTAATGCGCCAGCACCCGTATTACGCACCTCAAGGCGGTAAGTAACATTACTACCATGCGTAATCAACAGCGCGTGTAAGGCATCTTCCGCATCCGAACCCGGTGCTGGTGTACCTTCCACCCGCGCGTACTTTTTCAACTCAATCGCTGGCTGCCCCAATGGAATGCGGACATTCGCCGGGTCTTCATCCGCTACCGGGCTTTGCCCCGTGGGTGTGCCATTGGCATGTGCTGGCACAGCAGAAACCGTAGCAAGGTTGTAAACGTCAGCCGTAACATTGGCTTGCGTACATTCGTAAACCCACGTTTCACCCACTTCCAACAAGCCTGTTGTGCCTGCATCGCCGGACGCTGGCGTGGTGGGTAAAGCGCAACTGGGTAAATGATCTTCTACCGCCACATTAGCCAACGCGGTTGTACCCGTGTTTTTCACCTCAATGCGGTAAATAACGCTATCGCCGTGTTTCACCATTAACGCATGTAAGCTGTCTTGCGCATCGTCACC
>CAZJDN010000073.1:0-10594 GCA_964544775.1 uncultured Thiothrix sp. | reverse complement strand
CCGTTGATTTTGGATTACGAGTTTCCTTTACATCCCTGAACGATTCGCTGATCATGCAGTTCTAATGCGAATAATATTGCTAAAGGAATTGCTGCATGACCGAGCCTGTCGCCGCCTCACCGCAAAGCTGGGGTGAATCTTTCCGCACGTTTTTACACCCGCGTGTTATCACGATGTTATTCCTCGGCTTTTCGGCGGGGATTCCGTTATTACTGATATTTTCTTCGCTCTCATTGTGGCTGGGGGAAGCGGGTGTTGAGCGTAAGTCGGTAACGTTTTTCAGTTGGGCGGCGTTGGCGTATTCGTTTAAATTTGTTTGGGCACCGTTGATTGATAAATTACCCTTACCTTTTTTAACCCGTGTTTTGGGGCGGCGGCGCGGTTGGTTATTGGTGGCCCAAAGTTTCATGATGTTGGCGATTGTGTTGATGGGGTTAACTGATCCAGCGAGTGGGCAAGACAGTTTGGTCAGCATGGCGTTGGCGGCGGTCTTATTAGGGTTTTCGGCTGCAACACAGGATGTTGTGATTGATGCGTACCGGATTGAATCGGCTGAAACGCGCTTGCAAGCCATGATGTCGTCTACTTATATCGCAGGATACCGTCTGGGGATGGTGGCATCGGGCGCGGGTGCGTTGTTTTTGGCGGAATCACTCGGTTCGGATAAAGGGCATTACCTATACAGTGCATGGCAAAACACGTATTTTATTATGGCGGCAACTCTGTTAGTGGGTGTGGTTACAACCTTATTGATTCCAGAACCGGAACGTAAACAAGCAGATAAACATCAGTATGCGGTTTTAGATTATTTACGTTTATTAGTGGTATTTGCCGCAGCAGTTGGCGGTTTTGTGGGAACATTTTTTATTGGGGCAGATACGTTTACTGCGTTAAAACAAGCGGTGGGTGATGGTGTATTCACTGGGTTTTTATTGGAAGTGTTACATTTTGTTTTAGGTGTAGGTAATGCAGGTTTAATCGCATGGGGCTTGGTTATGTTAGGTGCGGCAAATCGCTCTATGGCGCGTGATATGTGGATTGAGCCGATCGCGGATTTCTTTCGTCGTTACGGGTTAAAAACGGCATTATTATTGTTGGCGTTGATTGGTTTTTATCGCATTTCTGACATTGTATTGGGCGTGATTTCCAATGTGTTTTATCAAGATATGGGTTTTTCTAAAACCGATATTGCAACGGCGGTAAAAACTTTTGGGGTTATTGTGAGTATTGCGGGTGGTTTCTTTGGCGGAATTTTGGTGACACGCTTTGGGGTAATGCGAATCTTAATGTTGGGGGCAGCATTAGCAGTAGCTGCAAATGCTGTTTTCATTCTCTTGGCATTAGCAGGGCATAATCCGGTATTAATGTATTTGGCGGTTGGCTTTGATAATTTTGAAGCAGGTTTGGCAGGGGCAGCGTTTATTGCGTTCCTTTCTAGTTTAACCAATGTGTCATTTACAGCCGTACAATACGCTATTTTTAGTTCCTTAATGACATTGTTCCCGAAAGTGATTGGCGGCTATTCGGGAACAATCGTGGATAATATTGGCTACCCCGGCTTTTTTACCTTTACTTCTTTAATTGGCGTGCCAGTCATGCTGTTAGTGTGGTTGGTTGGAAAACATTTGCCCAGTAAAACCTAATTCAGTTGCAGGGCATTTTGGCACGCTGGGTCAGTCTGACTCGGTGTGGCATCGGGGTAAAACGTGCGAATACCGTTCACTCGCCGCACGAAAACGGTACTGAATGCTTTACCATCGTCCGTAACGGCTAATGTGCAAGCGGTGCTTTCTGTGCTTGTGGTTGGGTTTTCGCTGAAAGCCCGTGTCGCTGCTTGCAGAATATCTTGTGCATTTAAGGTTAAGCCGTAACCTTTCGTTGCATGGCGATAAATCTGCCCATCGGCGGCTTTCATGCTTGCGCCCATTGTGTAAATTACGCCGGGGATAACTTCATTTTGGCGGTAGTTATCCATGCGGCAGGCTTCGCCGGATTGTTGTAATTGCAGGTAACGCCCGTAAAAATGCAAACCTCCGATTTTACCGCTATCCCCCGGTTGCCCACAGAAAATATGGTCAAAGGCTTTTAAGTTAAACCATGCTTCGGTTAAGTCTTGTAAATACGTTTCTGGCGTATTTAATGCGGGGCGATCTGCAAAAACCTTGTTGTGGGTAAATTGCATTAAGTTTTGTAAAACCGCAGGGTGATTTTGCAGTAAAGTTTTAAATTCTGTGGGTGAAACAACTTTACCTGCTGCACCACAGGTTTGATTAACCGCCGTATCAAAGGCATTTAATGTTGGTGGTGGCGGAGTTATATCCGCTTTATTACCAGACTTGAGTGGTACTGGGTTATTTTCATTGTCGAAGAAAGGCAAACACGTTGTATTGCCAACAGACGGCATGGCATTGTCTTTTGGTGTAATGCTAGCATTATCCGTATAGTGACCACAGCTTAATGCGACCCATTTATTTCCACCATCAAGTTGAATATACGCATGACTGGCTGCACTGGCTTTATTTTCACCTAATGCAATATAGGGTGTGCCTAACGTGAGGGGTTGTGGGTTGGTTTGTTTTTTTAGGGAGGTATAAGCGGAACAGGTTTGATCGAGTATGAATTGACGTGGTTGTGGAAAAACAGTTTGCGCCCAAAGACTGCCGCTGCTTAAACACAGGCTGGCAATTAAGGTACGAAAAAGGGTGTTTTGCATAACAGTTCCTGTATTAACGCACACGGCTTAACATCCATAACCCGCCTGCAAGGAATAAAAGCAAGGGTATTGTTGCTGCCAATAACGGCGGAATGCCATACACAATGCCAATATTGCCCAGAATACGGTTAAAGAGAAAGAAAATAATCCCAATTAAAATGCCAATAAAAATGCGTTGCCCCGCCCCTGCATTACGTTGGAAACTAAAAACAAATGGGGCGGCAATAATTAGCATCACGAGGGTTGAAAGCGGTGTAGTAAAATGCTGCCAAAAGGCTTGTTCAAAGCGATTACTGCTGAGTTCATTGGCTTTTTGGTGCGCAATGAATTCGGCTAATTCTCGCGCTGCCAATTGATTGGGTTTAACGGCGGCGATGGTTAATACTTGATCTGGTATAAGTTTATTATCACGCAATTCGGTAAAACTTTCGGGCGTAATGCCATTATCATGAATGGTTTGTTTTTGTATACCGTGCATTAACCAGCCTTGTGCATCACGTTCCGCACTGGCAGCATGGGTAATACTGTCAATACGCCCCGCTTCGATATTGATTTGGTAAATACTGAGGTTGGCAAGTTTCTTTTCCGACCACATTTTGCCAATATTAATAATACGGTTGCCTTCTTTTAACCAAATCCCTTGTGAACCGACCGCTAATTGCCGTTGTTGCATTTGCAGTTTGAAGCTGTTTGCCATTTGTTCGGTACGCGGTGCAACCCATTCCCCCAAAGCAAACACCAATACAGCAAGCAATAAGCCCAGCTTTAAAGTCATCATGACGATTTGCCGAATTGCTGCCCCCGCTGCTCGCATAGCCGTTAATTCGCTATTAGCGGCTAAATTGCCTAAACCTAATAAACTGCCGATTAAGGTTGCGGTAGGAAAGTAATCGTACAAACGTTTTGGCGTACCAAGTAAAATGTAATAAAAGGCTTGGTAATTACCGTAATGCGTTTTATCACTGACATCGCTGAGCTCAGATAAAAATGAGAAAAAACCATCCAGCAATGTGAGGGAAATCCACGTAATAAAGATGCTGGCAAGGACGCTTTTCCAAATATAACGTTCAATAATGTTCATGATGGTTTTCCGTAATATTTACGTAATAGCCAGAAAACTAGCCCCAGCAATACCAAATGTACCCACCATAATCCCGGAAAAACGGGGAATTTCCCGCGTTCAATCATGCCGCGTACAACGGCTAATAAGTTGGAATACAGTGCGTAAATCAAAATAGCTACCGCAATTTTACTGTAACGCCCTTGGCGTGGTGCGGTATAACTTAAAGGAAACGCGAGTAATGCCAATAACGGGGCAGACAGAATAATGCCAGCACGCCATTGTAATTCCGCTTGTAATACAGCACTGTTCTTTTTAAGTAATTCGGGTGTTGTGAGTGAAGCGGAATTACTTCCAACATTGCTATCACGTAATGGCACACGAATACTGTGTTCATCAAATTTAGCAATGCTCATATTGCTTTGTGTGGGGTCGGTTTCGTAGCGATAACCGTCGTGAATTTGTAACACCCGTTCACCGCTGGCGGAATCAATTAATAACACAGCGGATTTTGCCCACACCGTAATTTGATTTGCGCCGTTTTGGGCGTGAATAAAAAATCGTTGCATCACTGTATGATTAGGGTCAATGCTTTCGGCTAATGCGGTGTATTTAGCATCGGCGGAATCCGAGGTAACAAATTCGCCGGGAGGAATCCCTGCTGCTTCAGGGCGTTGGTTAATTTCGCGGCGTAAATCCAAATTCCGTGCTTCTAGCATGGGCAATACAAACAGCACCATTGCCCCTAAAAGCAAGGTAAGAGGCAAGACAAAGCCGAAAATGGCGCGGTAAAAATGCCGAGGTGCAACGCCAGCAGCACGCAAGGCCGCCATTTCCGAATCGCGGTAAAGGCGGCTAAACGCCAGCATCATACCGATTAATAATGCCACGGGAATCAATCGGATAAGTTGTTTTAACGAGCCAACCCATAACAAACTGCCCACAAGGTCGGTGGGTAAGTCGCCTGTGCTTGCATCGGTTAACAGGCGCACAAACGTATTGCCCACAATAATCAGCGTCAGTACCAATAGCGTGGCAGCAAAACTCAGTGCAATTTCTTTGAACAAATAACGGTTAATAATCACGGGTTACGCCCTGTTTGCCAAAGAGTGTATAAAGCAGCCAAGGTTGAAATAAAAGCGAGGCTCATTTGCAGCACGATTGCTTGCGGGTAGCCAGTATCCAGCTTAAACACCAGTAACGCAAATACCAAGAATAAGCCACTCAAACTGCGTTGTCCCAGCCGACTGTTAGCCCATTGCCAGTGCTGAGCGAATTGCCACCCTAACCACGCTGCGGCATAGCCGAAAACAGCCCCCGCGAAAACATCTTGTGGCCAATGCGCCCCAACAGCAATGCGACTGAACCCCACCAATGCGGCTAAGCTGAAAAACACCACACTCAGCGGTTTACGTTGCCATGCTAAGGCACAAATACCTGCCAGCAAAAAAGCCGTTGTAGTATGCCCCGAAGGAAAACTGAAATTGTGTAAATCAATTCCAATGACATGGACTTGTTGCCCCAAAACCGCCAATGGGCGTTCCAAACCCAAGCCACTTTTCAAACTGCGGGTAATTACCGTGGCGATAATGCCAGCAATTAATGTGGCAGGCATTGCGCGTGGGTAACGCAAGGCGACTAAATTGACCAACGCCAATGCCACCAAGGAATCGCCTAAAACGGTAATATTGGCCCACAAGGCATCCGGTAAGGCTTGTGCTGCCGTGTTTAAATCCAAAAAAGCCGAGGTATTCCACGTCGTAGTCATGGGGCTGGTACTCGTTTGGCAAGCATTACGCCGCCCTGTTTGAACACGACTTGGTAATTGGCTGTAGGGTGTATTCCTCCCGTTTGCGTGAAGACATATTCCCCCATTTGCGGCGGACGGTGTGGGGTAATCGCTTCGCGGTAAACGGTAAAGCTCGGCATATTGATGCCATCCATCACAATGCTAGCATCGGTTAAATAATGTCGCGCAAACCGTGCGGCTTCTTTCACAGGCGTTTGCTGGATGAATGCCACGATGGGTAACAAAATGCTACTCAAGAACAAGGTTTGCAACAAAGCAACCCCCATGAGTCGCCAGAAATTGTCCACTTTCGCCCACAGCAATAACAGCACCAATGCAAGGCAATAAATCCCAGCGGCGACGCGGTAATACGTTCCCGTTACTTGTTGTGCTTGTAGCAGCAAACCTTGGGTGTATTCATCGGGATTTTGCCCTGCAACTGTCGCCAATAATTCGGGTAAAAATAACAGCAATACAGCCATCATCAATGCAGGTAAAACTGCCAGCCAGCGATTCGGGTTTGCGCCGCACTGTTGCGCCAACAGCAAGAGCAACGGCGTAATGCCGTACAGCACGTAATGCGGTAATTGCGTGCTTGAAAAAGAAAAAAACACCAGCACAAAGCCAAACCAAAACCACAAGAATTGCTTAAAGCTAGCGTCTTTCGTGCCGTCCCCAGTAAAGCAGGGCGTGCGCAATAGCTGCCCCAACAAGCCCGAAAAGGGCAGGATAATGAAGGGCAGGGCGATGAGGTAATACCACCAATGTCCGCCGTGCCCTTCCATTGTGCTCGAAAAGCGGCTGACATTGTGTTTGAGGAAAAAGCCGTCGATAAAGGCTTGCCCTTGAGCGAGGTATTCCAACACGTACCACGGTAACGCCACCGCTAGAAACACGAGTAAACCGAAAGGGTTAAAGACCGTTTTCAACCATTGCCGCCATTGCCCGTGCCGCAAATACAAAAAGCCGCTGGTAACAAAAGGAATCACTACCGCTACCGGACCTTTACACAAAAAGCCCAGACCCAACCACAAGAAAACACGGAATAAACGCATTGACGTAGGGCTTTCCCAATACCGCCAAATGTCAAACAAGGTAAGGGCGATGAGTAAATTTAACGTGGCATCGGCAATGGCCGCCCGCCCGATAATCACGATCATGGCAGACGTAGCAACCATTACCGCTGCGAGCATGGCATTGCGTTGGGGGAAGCGCGGTTTCGCAAAGTAATACGTTGCCATTACCCAAGCACTGGCGGCGAGTGCGGAAGGCAGGCGTAAGCTCCATTCGTGCAAGCCAAAGGCAGAAACGCTCAAGGCTTGCAGCCAATAAATCAAAATCGGCTTATCGAAACGCGGTTCGCCGTTCAAAAAAGTGGTAATGAAATCGCCGCGTTGCAGCATTTCCCACGTTGCAGCACTGAAAGCACCTTCATCCAAATCAAACAGCGCGGGTGTTCCCAATTGCCAAAAGAATGCCAAAACAACCAGCGGCAACAGAAAACCATCACCGCTTTGCAATAGCCAGTAACGTAAACTCGCCCCAACGCGCATTAGGCTGCGACCTTGTGCCAATCGCGGGGGACTTCCTCACGCGGTGGACGAATCACGTAAGCATTGCGGCTGGAAGATTCAAAGTAAATGCGGGATAACATTTCCGCAATAATGCCAGTGGTAAGGAACTGGATGGAGGTTATCACCAGCATTACCCCCGCCAGTAATAAGGGACGACCACCAATGTCATGCCCTAAAATGAATTTGTCGATGCCTAACCATGTTAGAATTAACGTGCCGATTACGCCGAATGCCAAGCCAATCGTGCCAAATAAATGCCCCGGTCGGGCGCGGAAACGCATAAAAAACCACATGAACAGCAAGTCGATAATCACGCGGAAAGTGCGTGAAATACCGTATTTCGATTCCCCGCTTAAACGTTCATTGTGGTTAACGACGCACTCGCCAATGCGTGACGGTGGTACGGCGGTTGCCACCCACGCCGGAATGAAACGGTGCATTTCCCCGTACAAGCGTACCCGTTGCATCACCGAAGCGCGGTAAACTTTTAAGCTGCAACCGTAATCGTGTAAATGCACGCCCGTTACTTTGCGGATCAGGCGGTTGGCAATGCGCGAGGGGATTTTGCGCATAACTAAAGTATCTTTGCGGTTTTTACGCCAGCCTACCAGTAAATCCAAATCGCGTGCTTGCAAGTCTTTGACCATTGCGGGGATGTCTGCCGGATCATTTTGTAAGTCGCCATCCAACGTGACTAATAATGTGCCGCGAGCTTGGTCAATTCCCGCTTGCATGGCGGCGGTTTGCCCAAAATTACGCTGTAACTCGACAACATGAATGTGCCCACCGTATTTTTTTGCCGCTTCGTGTAGGCGTTTGAGCGTTTGGTCGGAACTCCCATCGTCTACGAGAATTAATTCCCACGCCAAGTCATAGTTGGCTAAGGCTTCTTCAACGCGCTCGACCAGCGGTAAAACGTTACCCTCTTCGTTATAAAAAGGTACGATGATGCTGACGCTATCCACAGAATTTGTCATGTGTCACTATTCGCTTCGGTTTACAATTGCGCCCGAATTATACGGTAAAGCAGGTGAAGGATGACAGAACAGAACAATACATCAGGTAATCGCTGGAAGTTATTTGCTTCGTGGGCGGTATTGTTGTTATTCCTTGTTGCGGTGGAGCATTGGGTTGGTTGGGCAAAGGTGCTAGAGCCGTGGACGCATTTTAGCCTACTGCAAGGTTTAGTCGCATTGGCATTATTGGTATTGAGTTATGCCTTGCGTGCATGGCGAATGTATGATTATTTCCCGCAACAGTTAGCGGGGCAATGGTTTGCTACTTGGCGGTTAATGTTAATTCATAATGTGCTAAATAATTTACTCCCAGCGCGTACTGGGGAGGCGAGTTTTCCTTTGCTCATGAAACGTTATTTTGGGGTTAATTACGCGCATTCGGTTTCGGCGTTATTGTGGTTTCGGCTATTGGATTTGCACGCTATTTTAACTTTTGCAGTATTTCCTTTACTCATGCTTTCGCCATTAAAACGCTTCGCCACCCCGTTATTGTTGTGTTGGTTGGTTTTACCCATTATGGTTTTTTTACTGCATAAACGCATTGAACTGTGGTTTGCAGGTAAAGACGGTAAATTGAGTCAAATTGCGCAGCAAGCGATGTACGGTTTACCCGATAATTGGAGCGAGTTTTGGCGCAGTTGGGCAATGACATGGGCAAATTGGTTAGTGAAACTATTAACGATTGCGTGGTTATTGCAACAGTTTGTACCCGGCGCAAGTTGGAATTTATTATTAACCAGTGTAGTGGGGGGGGAATTAACCAGTGTATTACCCATTCACGCACCCGGTGGTTTTGGTACGTATGAGGCGGGAATCATAGCCCCCTTATCGCGCATTGTGGATATGGATACGGCAACCATTGGGGCAGTAAACGCGCACCTTTTCATCCTTGGTTCGTCAATGATTGGCGGCTTGGTTGGGTGGTTGATTCCTATTAAAGAGCAACAGCAAGCATTCAAACAATGATTAAACAGCATACGGGGCTAATGGTCGGGCTATTTCTTTTGGGTATAGCCTTATATCGGGTGTGGGTGGTTGCTACCAGTCACCTCAATTTATACGTGGATGAAGCACAGTATTGGTATTGGGCACAGCATTTAGCGTGGGGGTATTATTCCAAACCGCCAGTGATTGCTGCGATTATTGCGGCAACAACGGGTGTGTGTGGTGATAGTGAGTTTTGTGTGCGGGCAGGGAGTTTATTGTTTTACCCGTTGAGTACATTGGTATTGTTCTTATTGGCGAAACGTTTATTTGATGTACGTGTGGCTTTATTGGCAGCGGTATTATTTTTTACCTTGCCTGCGGTGAGTTTATCTTCTACGTTGATTTCAACGGATGTCGCCTTGTTTTTTTGTTGGGCATTAGCTTTGTATGCGTTTGTCCGTGCTTTAGCTACCGATGCGTGGTTTGATTGGTTGTTATTGGGTATTGCACTTGGTGTGGGTATCTTAAGTAAATACACAATGGCGATATTTTTCGTTTCCGCTTTATGCTATGTCGTGTTTACGCAATCTTGGGCGGTATTGCGTAACCTGCGTGCTTGGGCGGCTATTGGGCTATCCGCGCTGATTTTCGCCCCTAATTTAGGGTGGAATTGGCAAAATCATTTTCCTACCTTTCACCATACCGCCGAAATTGCTGAAATTGGTTCAGGTATTCATTGGGATGGGTTAGCTGAATTTCTCGGTGGGCAGTTTGGCGTATTTGGGGTGTTACTGTTCCCGCTTTTTATTTGGGTATTGTTTGGGTGGAAAGGGCAACACCGTATTTTATTGCTGAGTTTCTCTTTACCGTTTTTGCTGATTATTAGTTTGCAAGGTTTATTGGGTTATGCCAATGCAAATTGGGCTGCTCCCACTTACGTTGCGGCGACGTTATTGGTTTCTGCGTGGTTAATTGAACGTAAAATACTTTTACTGGCAGCATTGGGGCTGAATTTATTATTGGGCGCATTGGTATACCATCCAGAGCCGTTAAACAACCTGTTGCAAACCGATGTGCAAAAGAAACTTAAAGGTTGGCAAACGATTGGGGAGCAGTATTTGGCAATTCAGCAGCAATACCCCCAAGCGATTTTATTAGCAGATGATCGCGCTGTTTTAAGCGAGCTGGTTTATTATGCCCGTCCACAAGGTTTACAAGCAGTGAGTTGGAATCCTCACCAGTTAATGCGCCATCATTACGATCTGGTAACAACGCTGGCAGATAAAAAAGGGAAAGACTTTTTATTAGTTACGGCACAACAATCCTTACCAACCGAAGTTGCGGCGTATTTTAATCAGGTGAAAACCGTGGGTGAGTTGAAAAAAGTGGTGACACCAAAACATAAATTAGCTTTTAGCGTGTGGCTATTGACCAATTTTAAAGGGCTGGAACAATAATGAAAGTAGCAACAGCATGGTTTTGGTTGAACATCGTAGCCGCTTCAACGCTTGTTTT
>CAZJDN010000072.1:0-10600 GCA_964544775.1 uncultured Thiothrix sp. | reverse complement strand
TTGTTTAGCTTGAATCAAGCCTAAGTTTGCAGGCATTCTTGCCCGTGGAGCGAGTCCAATTCCCCTAACCCCATTCATCACCTGCTTAGGAACATAACGATGAAAAAACATTCTGCATTCCTATTAATGGCTGCCGCTAGTGTCTTGTTTTCGAGTGCGGCATTTGCGGCAAGTTTCGACTGCACACTTGCTAAAACGTGGACAGAAAAAACCGTCTGTAACTCACGGCAGTTATCCAATTTAGACGATTTGCTGGGCACTTCCTTCAAAAAAGCCTTAACCACCAGCAGCAATAAAGCCGCGCTAAAAAGTGAACAGCAAGATTGGCTGAAAAATACCCGCGATGAATGCACCGATGAAAGCTGTTTGAAAACCGCTTACACACAGCGCATTGCCGAATTAAATGATGCTGTTGCCAGTGCGGAATCCCCTGCACCTACGGCGAGCAATAGCAGTAGTGGCGATTGGTATAAAGCCGTTGCCCAACCGAGTTTAGTGGTACGCAATAAACCCGACGTAACAGGCGCGAAATTGGGTAATGTGCCTTACGGCGGTAAAGTAAAACTGTTGAGCCAAGACCACGCCGATTCCATCAGTGGGCACGCAGGGCATTGGGTGCAAATCGAATGGCAAGGTAAAACAGGTTTCGTATTTGATGCTTTCTTGGAAAGTCTCGGCACAACAACCAACAACCCTAAACCCGTGGCAGACAATACCCCAAAATCCAACCCCACACCGAATACGAGCAACATTACCAGCACGTTAACGGGGGTGATTACTTCTTACGATTGCGGGGATAATTGCTACTTAACGGTGAAGGACAGCAAAGGCGAAGAGCATGTCGGTTTGTGTAGCGCACCGTTATGCGAAAGCTGGAATGAAGTTACATCAATGCCAAACAGCTACAAAAACCGTAAAGTGAAGATAGGTGTTGGCACTGGCACGCAATACGACGGCGGTGGCAATGTTATGGGCGAAATGGATGCATTTGAAAGCATCACATTACTCAATTAAGGTAAAAAGCTATGCGAGCGTTACGATTTGACAACCGTTTTGTGCGTGAACTCCCCGGTGATACCGACGGTATCAACCTGCCACGCCAAGTTTACGATGCCTTTTGGTCAGCGGTTCACCCCACTCCGGTGGCAAATCCACGCTTGCTTGTACATTCCCCCGAAGTTGCAGCATTACTGGGGTGGGAGGAAGCAGACATTGCCCAACCCCATTTTGCCCAAGTATTCGGCGGCAATAAGTTACTGGAAGGAATGCAGCCTTACGCAGCAAATTATGGTGGGCATCAGTTCGGCAGTTGGGCGGGGCAATTAGGCGATGGTCGCGCAATCAGTTTGGGCGAAACCATTAACCCCGCAGGGCAACGTTGGGAGTTACAGCTTAAAGGCTCTGGCATGACCCCGTATTCGCGCCGTGCCGATGGGCGTGCGGTATTGCGTTCCTCCGTGCGTGAATTTTTGTGCAGCGAAGCCATGCACCATTTAGGCATTCCCACCACTCGCGCCTTGAGTCTGGTAACAACGGGGGATTACGTGTTGCGGGATATGTTCTACGACGGCAATACGCAAGCCGAACCGGGGGCAATCGTATGCCGCGTAGCACCGTCTTTCATCCGCTTTGGTAATTTCGAGCTACCGACCAGCCGAGGTGATCACCATTTGCTGGAACAGTTGGTGGATTTTACCATTGCCCGTGATTACCCTGAATTACAAGGCGATACCCAAAGTAAACGCGCTCAGTGGTTTAATGAAGTCTGCCGCCGCACGGCAATAACGATTGCCCATTGGATGCGGGTAGGCTTCGTCCACGGGGTAATGAATACCGACAATATGTCGATTCTCGGCTTGACGATGGATTACGGCCCTTACGGTTGGTTGGAAGATTACGACCCGTCGTGGACTCCGAATACCACCGATGCGCAAGGGCGACGTTATTGTTACGGGCAACAGCCTTACATTGGGCACTGGAATTTAGCCCACTTACGCGATGCACTGAAACCCGCGATTCAAGACGCAGACGCACTGCAAGCGGGATTACAGACTTACGCAGATACCTACAGCACGGTTTTTGCGCAAATGTTGGCGGCGAAATTCGGCATCCGCGAATTAACCGATGCAGACGCACCGTGGATTAATACCGCGTTTGATTTACTGCATACCAGCGATGTGGATATGACGCTATTTTTCCGTAACTTGGTGGAAATCGAACCGCACCAAACCAGCATTACCCCGCTGTTACCCGCATTCTACCGTGAGGATTTAGTAGCACAGCATGAAAACGAATGGCAGCACTGGTTAGCGCAATACGCAGCACGTTTACAAGCCGATAATCAGCCCAGCGCGGAACGGCGGCAACAAATGAATGCGGTGAACCCGCGTTTTGTGTTACGTAATTACTTGGCGCAACTTGCCATTGATAAAGCGCGGGAGGGGGATAACAGTATGATTTTGGAATTGCTGGAAGTGTTGCGTCGCCCGTATGCCGAGCAACCAGCCTACGCCCATCTCGCTCTTAAACGTCCAGAATGGGCGCGGCATAAAGCAGGTTGTTCAATGTTATCGTGTAGTTCGTGAAATAAAATCCTCAAGCGGTTAATGAGGGGCAAAATTACTGCGGCTTGTGACGCAAGGGTAAGGCACAAAAAGTCGTGCACTTTTCATTGTCGCCTACCGTCGCTTGCACAGGTGCTGTGGAAGCTGCGGGGGCAGCCGCTGCTAGTTGCACGGTTGATTCGGGTTGGTTTTCTACCCGAATGGCGGTTGCGTCTGGTTGTGCCGCAGGCGTTACACTGGTTGCGGGGGTTGCCGCTTGCGCATTTTCTTGCTTATCACCACCAAACGGGTTGAGTTTGGTAATGGCTGAGCTTGAGCTGGAAGCGATGTCAGACACCGTAGAACATCCTGCCAATAAAGCACTCGTCAAAACCATGAAGATGCGCCAGTGTCGGCGTTTAAACTGCTGATCCATATCTATTTTCTCCTGAAGTCACCTAAGAGCAGTTAGTGCGTTTTAAAAGCATAAATTTTATGCACACCGTTCTGGAGTGTAGCAAAAAAGAAACACTATTTCAGGAAAATTTGCGTTCCTACCACAAGAAACTGTGGGGTCAGGCGGGTGGTTTCATTTGTGTTGGCAACACCAGCGGGTCAAGAGCGCGTTCCGCGAGGTCTATATCGACTTGTTCGCCTACCGCGTTGTACAACGGTAACTCGTAATCGTTCCAGCCGCGTATTCCCGTTTTCATGGAATATACTTGCTTATACCCCATGATTTGCAGGGTTAAAGCCGCGAGTGCGGTTCGATTACCCGAACGGCAAACCAATACCACGGGCTTATCACGCGCTTGAGCTAAGGCGGGAACAGTTTCGGCATAACCCCAATCGCACGCCGTTTCCAACACGCCGCGCGGTACGTGCAACGCACCTTGAATGTGCCCCGTGGTGTATTCGTCGGCTTCGCGCACATCCACAATCAGTAATTCGGGGGCGGTTTGGCGCAGTGCATCCACATCCCACGGCATAAGTTCTCGAATCTGTGGCAACGCCGCCGCAACCAAAGCGGTAAACGTTTTCTGCGTCATATTTCCCCCTTACAAACTGACTATTCGCTATGGTGCTCGGCACGAATGCCGTGTTCTACCGCCATGACTGCGGCAGTAATCCGCGAACTCACATTCAGTTTGCGTAAAATGGCTTTAACGTGCAGTTTGACTGTGCCATCAGAAATGCCCAAATTACGCGCAATGACTTTATTGCTTTGCCCTTCTGCCAATAACGTAAGAATTTCGTATTCACGCGGGGTTAAATCCGCAAAAGGGTTAGTGGTTTTATCCCCACCAGTACGGCTGTCGCCCCCTTGAACAAAACGCGCTAACACGGGGGCAAGTTCCGGCGCGACCACGGTTTTCCCCGCCAATATTTCGCGTAACCCCACGACCAATTCATCCGGCTCAATGTCTTTGAGCAAATAGCCTCGCGCCCCGCTGCGTAAGGCTTCCACCAGATCATTTTCATTGCTGCTGGTGGTTAACATGACCACGCGCAACGCGGGGTGGTTTTTACGCAACTGGCGCAGGACGCTTAAACCGTCCATTTGCGGCATTCGCATGTCCAGTAACACAATATCGGGGCTGAAAATGGCAGCAGCAGTAATGCCCTCTTCCCCATTACCAACTGCCGCAACGACTTGAATGCCTCGGCGGGTAAGTAAGTCCTCTAAGCCTGCACGGAACAGGGTGTGATCATCAATCAATAATACTTTTTCGTTCATGGGCAATCGCTTAGGGTTGGGAAAATGATGCGGCTAGGGGCGATACGTGCCGACTAAATCCGACAATTTTTTCATCGGTGGTGCGTCAAAATTGAGTTGTATCAGTGTACCTTCGCCCGGTTCACTTTCAAACTGAATCTCGCCGCCTAACCGTTCAGCACGTTTTTGCATAATGTGTAAACCAATGTGTTCGCCCGTGGTTGGGTTCGGTTCGGGTAACGGGTCTGGTAAACCAATCCCGTCATCCTCCACTAAGATACTACAACGCCCCGTTTCGGAACTGTGCATTAAAATACGCACGGTGCTGGCTTGGCTGTGTTTACGGCTATTATTTAGCGACTCTTGCACAATGCGCACCACTTCCAATTCCATCTCGCTGGGTAAATCATTCAAACTCCAATTATGGTAGAAAAAGACATCCAGCCCCGTTTCTTGCTTAAAACGTTCGCTTAAACGCTCTACCGCTCGCACCACACCTTTACCATCAATCGGGGCGCGGAAATGGGTAATTAAACTGCGCAACTCACCGTAGGCTTCGTCAATCGAGCTTTCTAAACTTTCCAATTCCTGCCAAATGGCGGCATCCTCACCACGCCCCAAGGTTTCATCAAACAAACGTATTTTGAATCGGATGCTTGCCAACGTTTGCGCCAAGGAATCGTGCAATTCGTGCGCAAGGCGGGTACGTTCCTCCATAATCGACAGCGTGCGTGCATCTTCATCGCTTTTGGACTTTTCAATCGCCATACCAATGTGCTGACCAATACTAATCAGCAATTCGTGCTCATCTTCCAAGCGTGTATTTTTCGCCCGCGACACGAACAGATTGTATACGCCCAAAATCCGCTCACGGTACTGCAAGGGAATCGCCAGCATTTCGATTGCACCTTCACCTTGGCATAATTCCTTGCCCACAATCCGATTGCATTGGGAAATATCAGAACGCACTTTAATTTCGCAGTCACTTACCGCACGTCCGCACAAACAATTGGTTACGGGTAACGATTTTTCCAGCGTCGCTACTTCTTCACTCAAACCCACGCTGGCAACAAGGCGCATTTTGCCTTCTTGATCGAGTAAGCGCACGGTGGCGGCTTCCGCATTCACCACTTCTTTCAAGGTAAACAAAAAGCGATTGAGTAAATCGTCCAAACTGTCCGCCCGATTGACGCAGCTTGCCACTTCGTACAATACCCCCAAATGGCGTTGCTTTTGCTCAATGGAACGTTCTTGGCGGCTAAAACGTTGTTGTTGAATGCGTGACAGAGCTTGGTAATCTTCGGTAATGGCATTAATTTGCTCACGGATTTTGCGCGACGGGCAGGCTTTACCGGAGGGAATACGCATTCGGGCGGTCAAATCGCCCTTACGCAAACGCATTGCCCAACGCGATAACTCATTACCGAAACGGGAAAATTCCCGCCAGCCCCAATACAGCAACGTTAAAACCCCGCCCCCCGACAACAACCATAACCCCGTCATTAATGGCGCAAGCCACGCATAATGCACGCCGTAACGCACCACCCAAAAATACACCGCGCCAATCACAATAAAGATCAAAAACAGCAGCGACAAACTCAACTTTGCCTGCCACGGTAAATCAATAACCGGACGACCGTCTTGGCTCACCCAGTAGGAATGACGTACATCTTCGCGGTCACTGTCAACAGGTGTATCAACTGCTTGGCGATTAGGGTTAGGGGTTAGTTTCGGCACGTTTATACCTGCGGTGGGCGGTAATGTGGGTCATTGGGGTTGAGGAAAATGAATTCCATCGCGCCTTCCAAATCCACAAAATCCAGCGTCAAGCCATTGGCAAAGGGTTCGGAGGCAAGGTCAATAAGGATTTTTACCCCTTCGCACACCACTTCTGTATCCCCCGCTAACTGTTGCTCATCAAACCCCATAAGGTAATGCAAGCTGCCATCTGCTTGCGGCTGAATTGCAATGCGCAACGGCGCACCAATCGCATTACCTTGTACCGAAGCAGTACGAATCTGATTAGCGGCGGCGGGAGTGATTGTCATCATATTCAGGGTATCCTTTTTTGCTGTCGAATAAATGCTACAAAACGTTCTGCCCAATGATACTGTTGTGTATCACGCAGATGCGTGTAAGACGCGAGTAAATTGCGATAAACCCAGCCGTCATGCTGCCCGTCAATGCCCGTACCCCGTAGCATACGGTAAGCGAATTTACCTTTTTCGGCTAAATTTTCCAGCCGCGAATAATGGAACTCGTGTGCATTAATCACCTGCCCTGTTACACCACTCGCCCACGGCATCGCTGTTGTTTCTTGCAATTGCACATACCCTCTGCCTTGTGGCTTGTTATGCATCACCGCATCAGCGGGAATAATCCCCACCATTGGGGCTTGTTGCCCCTGCCAAACCAAACTGCGTGCGAGGTACATTAGCCCCCCGCATTCGGCATAAGTGGGCAAACCCGCCTCAATCGCGGCACGGATAGATTCGCGCATGGAAACATTCGCCGCCAATTGCTGCATTTGTGTTTCGGGAAAACCACCGCCAATGAATAACCCATCTAACGGCGGTAAGGTCGTATCTTGCAAAGTATTAATATCAATTAACTGCGCTCCCGCACGGCGCAAAGCATCCAAATCACCGGGGTAATAAAACGCAAATGACGAATCGCGGCAAATACCGATTCGCAAACTAGGCGATACACTTTCTACTTCACAACGCTGACTAAAGCACGCTTGGGCAGCGTTTAAGATAGGTGCTCTTGCGGCAATCTGTTGCACAGCAGCCAGATCAACTTGCGCAGTCACTAATTCACGAATCCGTGCAATTTGTGCATGTGCTACACGACTTTCGTTACTGGGCATTAAACCTAAGTGGCGTTCTTCAATTTCCATGTCGGGGTTATTTTGCACTGCCCCCAGCACTTTAATGTCCGTGTGGTATTCCACCGATTCACGCAATTTGCTGGCATGGCGTGCGCCACCCACGCGGTTGAAAATGATTCCAGCAATATTGACCTCTCGATCAAAGGATTGATAGCCCAATAACAAAGGGCTAATACCGCGTGTCATGCCGCGAGTATCCACCACCAAAATCACGGGCGAACGGGTCAATTTAGCCACGGCAGCATTACTGTCCGAGCCGTGTACATCCATACCGTCGTACAAACCTTTATTCGCCTCAATCAAAGCCATGTCAGCAGTGGCAG
The DNA here is from genome assembly GCA_964544775.1 of uncultured Thiothrix sp. Taxonomy (GTDB): domain Bacteria; phylum Pseudomonadota; class Gammaproteobacteria; order Thiotrichales; family Thiotrichaceae; genus Thiothrix. Next base: position 3,127 of record CAZJDN010000072.1, on the reverse strand, counting down.
AATAGTGTTGCACGGTTTGATTAATTTCCGTGGCGGACATGGTGTTGAAATCGAGATTGTAGCAAGCACGACCGCTTGCCGCCCCCAACCACAGCGGGTCAATGTAATCCGGGCCTTTCTTAAACGGCTGTACCCGCGTACCTTGCGCATGCAAAGCGGCACACAAACCAATCGATAACGTGGTTTTACCAGAAGACTTGTGGGTTGCGGAGATGAAAACTCTAGTCATACGCACATTCTACCGCAGGCTTTTACGCGCTCACATTTACCCAAAAGAGAGAAGCGGCTACACTTGCTATTCACAAAATGGGCGAACAATGATGCAAAAACCAACTACACGCCAAGGGCAAATTGACTACATTCTGCAACAACTTTCCCACACGGAACTCAAAGCCTTTGTGCAAGAGAAAGCCTTGCAAGACCCCGACTTCCGCGACACCTTGCTGATCAGCTTTTCCGATTTACTCAGTAGTAATGAATCGGCTGAACCCAAATACCAGCAAATGTTGCACGATATGATTAAGCGTTACGCGAATACAGACGGGTATATTCATATCCCCAGTGCGCAGGTATTAGCGGAAAATTTACGTAAACTGCTGGAATCCGCTCGCAAAGCCACAACGCCAGCGCGAGAAACGATTGATCTGTGTTTAGCCATGATTGCTAGCCTGCCACTACTCGCAGAGAAAATGGACGATCAAGAAGGGCATCTTTACAACATTATGCGCGCAACTTGCACGACGTTGTGGGAGTGTTACAGCGTTTCTTCGAGCGCACGCCAAATGGCGTTGTTTGAACGCATCCTGCAAGAATACGCCAAACCAATTTACCTCGACCTCGATTTAGACAGTTCATTGCTGTCTTTGCTGAAAGACTGGGCGCGGGACGATAAAAGCCGCCAAGCCGCTTGCTTGCGTCAATTAGAACAACTGCTTAAAACCACGCAAGGCGACAATTGGCGTAAAAATTACCTATTGGAACAAACCAACGGCTTACTGGCTTTTTGGAAGGCTTAAATCCGCCAATTGATCCGCAGGCACTTGCACCAACAATGGGTTAGCCGCTGGATTTAACCACGTCAAAACGCTGAGTAAATGCTCCCGACTCATGGCCGTACAACCCGACGTAGCCGTATTCGGGTCTAACCAAACGTGCAGGAAAATTGCACTGCCGCCCCCTGCAAGCGGTGATACGGTATTGTGCGCAACCACCATACCGTATTCGTACTGCTGATCGGCGCGACGCATCCGTTCAAAAGACGACCACAAGGCTTTCGGCTCATTCGGCACATCCGGCGCAATGCTCCGCCATTGGTTGTAATCGGGCGAATCCACCGCATCAATGAAATAGTCCCGCTCGCTAGCAACACGGTACGGCATTTTCAACCCTGTCGGTGGCTGCGCGGCATAGCCAAATGCCGTGCCCAAGGAAAAAATACCTGCGGGTGCTTTACCATCGCCTTCTTGCTTTTGCACACCCTCACCAACCGCGTGCAAACCCAACCCCCAACCCAAACCGTTACGCCCCACTTTTGCGGGAATAGCTTCCCCGAACGGATGCCAACCGTCGGCTTGCCTTTCCATGCGCTGCAACATGGCATCGGGCGCGTTCCAATCCGCTGTTGTTACCAGTAATACCTGCGTTGTATTCGTGGGTAACGCCAATTTATCCAACAACTTTTCAGGCGGCGGCGTACAACCTGCCAGCAACAGCAGCAACGTAAGCAAGAGTGCGCGGAGAGTCATAATAGAATTAACCATTCATACCAAAAATATACCCCAAATCAATCCCCTGCTCTTGAAACGGGGGAATGAATACACGCTGACAATCTTCACCATCCGTACATTCTTTAGAAAAAGCCACACGGTAGTATTCGCCCACCAACTCGTAAACAATCAACGTTTTGTTTTCAGGGGAAAGAATCCAGTAATAAGGTACTTGGTAAGTCTGTAGACGCATTAAATGCGTGACTAAATCTTTGCTTTCGTGACCAGGTGAAGTAATTTCACACACCCAATCTGGTAAAATAGTCATCACACCTTCAGGAGGATCAGGCACGCGCTCCTTACGCCACCCCGCTAGATCATGTGTTGGGCAATGATGTTGGTTATAACGCACACTGACTTCTGTCAAAATCCACCAACCACCAGAACCTTTACGCCGTTTAAAAGGGGAAATTTCGTCGGATAATCCCGATTGCGCTAAGGCATGGCTAAACCGTGCCATTGGACGTTTGATGATTTCTCCATTCACTAGCTCAATACGCTCCTGCCCTGTCGAAGCATCGAGAAAATCCTCTACAGTCGCTAGTTTGTATGCTTCCATCTTGTTACTCCGCACCATACAACCACATGAAAATCATTCCGTTATTTCTGGCTTCTGACTACTGTATCACAACATCCGCTTGAGGAACTGCCCGGTGAATGAGCCTTCGATTTCGGTGATGTGTTCGGGTGTGCCGACGGCGATGACATTGCCCAAACCATCGTTGGAGCAGGTTTCGCAACGTCCGTTGATGATTCTCACGATTTGCCTACAGCCAACGCCCGCTCTATTCGCTTATCTGGCAACAACCAGACCAAAGCAACCAGCACATACAGAGTCAGCGACAACCAACTAACCCACCATGCTAGTAGCACTGCTATTGCATAAGCCAAAAGTGATGACCGACCTTTCCAATCCTGTTTCACTGCCAGCCCCAATACAGACGTTTCACCTTGGAAAGCAATAATGATGTTCTGCAACATCAAGTAAGCAACAGCAGCCATGAATAACACAACGCCGTACACCAAGGTGGGCAGAGCCGTAAAATGGTTTTCGCCCATCCAGCCCGTGGCAAAAGGCACTAACGACAACCAAAACAGCAAATGCAGGTTAGCCCACAAGATTGCCCCAGAAACGTGGCTCACGGTATGTAGCATGTGATGATGGTTATTCCAGTAAATACCAATGTAGATAAAGCTCAGTACATAGCTCAGAAAAACTGGCAGTAACGACAATAACGCGCTCAACTCGCCATCGTGTGGAACTTTGATTTCCAGCACCATAATAGTAATGATGATTGCAATCACACCATCACTAAAGGCTTCCAGACGATTCTTTTCCATTTATTCTCTCCATAACAAAC
>CAZJDN010000071.1:2440-10711 GCA_964544775.1 uncultured Thiothrix sp. | reverse complement strand
AATAAAAAAGCCCCGCTAGTTTGCACTAAACGGGGCTTTGATGAATATGGCGGAAAGGAAGGGATTTGAACCCTTGATACGTTGCCGTATACACACTTTCCAGGCGTGCTCCTTCGACCACTCGGACACCTTTCCGCGATGATTTACCACGGGGGCAAAATCAAGGGCGCAATCGTAACGCAGCCGCGCTTGCTTGTAAACTAGGGATTGTGTTGATAATGCGGAAATATGCACTTGGTCGGTTTAGGTTCGACAGGCGGCAGTCGATGGGGTAGGCTAGTGCGTGGGGTTTAACAATAAAAAAATAAAACACAATGGCATTTATTCCAAAGATTCAAGCATTCTGGCAATGGTGGGGCGAAGGTTTATACAGCACGCTTCCTGATGCTGTGCGTAAGTGGTTTCGTTCTGATTTACCGCGATTGGTATTGTCATTGCGTGATGCGCAACACGTTGATGTGTTGTGGCAGCAAGACGGAAAAACGCAAACCCGTGGTGAATTTCTGTTAGATGATGCGACTTTCGCGCGGGATTGCATTCCCCAGCCGCAAATCAGGAAGCCGCACGAAATTGAGTTGCGTTTAAACAAGTCGCAAGTGCTTTACCTGCAACGCTATTTCCCCGAAGCGGTGAAAGAAAATCTGCGCCAAGTGGTCGGCTATCAATTGGATCGTTTAACCCCGTTTACGCCGGATAATGTGTTATACGATGCGCAGCAGGTGCAACACGATAAGAGTCGGAAAGAAATTCTAGCGGATATTCGGGTTGTTCCGCGCCCCATCATTGACGGTTTAATCCAGCAATTAAGCCATTTGGGTATTGAAAAAGTCTCGCGTATTTCTGTTGCGGATGCGCCGAGTACGGTTAACTTGTTGCAAGATCAGCAAACGCAAACACGGGGCTGGTCGAAAATCCCCTTGTATTGTTTCCTGACGGCTTTGGCTATCGCTTTGCTTGCGCCTTTGGCTTACAAATACCGCCGCGTGGGGCAAATTGACGAAGCAGTGGCAATGTTACGGCATTCGTCGGCGGGGCAATTGGAAGTGCGTGACAAACTCATGGCAGCCGATGAAGCCCTGAAATTCTTAGAGGAAAAACGCAAAACCTCCCCCGTGGCTTTGGATGTGGTGGAAAAACTTTCCGCGTTATTACCTGCCGATACGTGGCTACAGCGTTTAACCTTGGAGGGGAAAACTTTAGCAATCCAAGGTGAATCCAGCAAAGCCCTAACCCTGATTGATGTATTGGAGGAAGCTCCAGAGTTTTCCAACGTGCGTTTTAAATCCCCGGTAACACGTAATAAAGACAATAACAGCGACCGCTTCCAGATCGAAGCCAGCGTGGAGGTGGCTCATGCTCAATGATGCTGTTCTGAAAAAAAATCAGCCGTTAATCGCATGGGGAATGTTGCTGGTGGTGGTCTTGGCGGCAGTTTTCTTATTGGTGTTGCCGTTGGTGCAAACCAATATGGATTTCTCGCAACGGATCGAAAGTGGCTATCAGCAGTTAATGCGTTTTCGCCAGATTGCGACTGCTTCACCCGAACTCAAAGCAGAGTACGAACGGGTGCAACAGCAAGGTTTGGATAAGCTGTTTTACCCTGCGGGTATGACTTCCGCGCAGGTGGCAAAGGAGTTACAAAAACAAATCGCTACGGTGATTACCCGCGATAACGGTGTGCTGATTAGCTCCGAAGTATTGGAAGATCAAGCCAGTGATGCCAAAGAGCAAGATTCCGTGTATCAGCGCGTTATGGTACGAGCAGTTTTCCAATGCAGCACGGCATTGTTACGTGAAGTGTTGCACCAAGCCTACCGTGCGCGTCCGCTGATTTTCGTCGAAAGTTTGGACATTAAACCCGTTAGTGAACAAGGCGCTGAGCAACAAGTGGTGAAAGCTGAAGTGAAAATTTCTACTTACTGGCGCGGCGGGGAGGTGAAAAGTGAAAAAACTGATTAATCCACCGATCCAAGCACTCTTATTACTCAGTAGTGCGGGTATTTTGGGTTTAGGCGCGTGGAGTTTGGTGAGTTTGAAACTGCAAGACGAAACGCAAGCACACAGCAATGAGGTGAGTGTACACATTCCTGATGCCAAAATATTGGATACCCCCGACATGAATGCTTACCCGCAAATGGTCAACGCGCCGTTGTTTTGGGCAAGTCGGAAACCGTTTGAAGCCCCCGCCGCTGTGATTGAAACCGTAGCAGCCCCCGTTGATACTGCGTTACCGGAAGGGCGTTTGATTGGCATTGTTGATTTGGGTGATCACCTGTTTGGGGTGATGCAAACCAATGAGGGCAAAGGGCAACACCTCAAAGTGGGGGATAGTTGGGGGGCGTGGAAAGTGACGGGTATTGACCCGGATAAATTGATTGTGGAACAAGCTGGGCAGAAACAAGAGATTCCCTTAGTGGCGGATTTTGCTTCCCCACAAGTGAACCCGCAATTGGCAAAGACCAAACAGCAAGCACAACAAGCAGCGGCAAAAAAACCACCTCAGCAAGTTGCGCAAGCTGCCGCCGCCGCCAATGCACTCGTTCCACCACCAGCGGAAAGTGCCAACAATGCAGCGGCAGGTACGCCAGCGAATGCGGGTTTACCGTTTCCAGCCGATACCGAAAAGCAACCTCCCGCGTTATCGGTGAAAGAGGCTTTGGAAGCACGCCAGCGGTTAATGGCTTCGCGTTGGGGAAGTTTAAGTGGGGATGCAGAAGCTCCTGCTCCTGCGACACCGCAAGCAGGGCAATAATCCCCCTTCCGATAAACTGTACTTTTTTATACCTAGAAAAAACATTATTATGGGCGGGGCTAAGCATCACTTAAGGCTAAGTAAGTGATGTCAGACAATAAATAATAAAAATGGGGTTAGCTTTGTGAAATTCAGGAACAAACTTGTTGGGCTGGTTAGCGTCGCTGTCAGTATGTCTGGCTTCGCTAACAGCGCGGCTTACGCCAGTAATGGCAATTCCGGCGGCTTCCAACGTAGTTCAGCCGTGAAAGAGTTAGATGACTCCGCTTACGGTAATGCGGCAGCACGTCCTGCCAATAGCAGCAATCCGCCACCGATTACTTACCCTGACAGCACTTCCGCCAATACCACGCCCAGCAGTGCAACCCCCGCGTGGGAATCGATGCAGCCTTCTGTTCCCAACAACACTGCCGAAAATAGTGCGCCAGCCGTTAGCACCAGCAGCGGGAAGAAAAATGGCGATGTCGAGTTAATTTTAGGCGACCAGCAATATTACCGTTCCGATGTGAAACGCCAAGCGGTGAACACAAGTAAGAAACGTGGCGGGGATGGTGTGGCATTAAATTTCGAGCGTGCCAGTATTCGTGAAGTGGTGAAAGTGGTGTTGGGGGATATTCTCAAACAAACCTACAGCGTTGAACCGGGCGTTGAAGGCGAAGTAACCATCAGTTCCAATGATCCAATCGACCGTGACGCGCTAATTCCCACCTTGGAATCGTTACTGCAAACCCAAGGTGCGGTGTTGTACAAGGATGATTCCGGTGCTTATCGGGTAGCAGCGCGTGCCAATTTAAAAGGGCGTGGTTTCATGCCTTCAAGCGGTGCAATCAAGCCCGGTTACAGCATTCAAGTCGTGACTTTGCGTTACATTCCGGTTACGGAAATGCAGAAAATCCTTGAGCCAATCGCTAGCCCTGATGCCTTTGTGCGCGTTGACCCCAACCGCAATATGTTGGTATTAGCCGGAACGAGTTCCGAGTTATCCAACCTCATGGCGACGATTAAAACCTTTGACGTGGATGTGCTTAAAGGCATGTCGGTCGGGCTTTACCGCGTTAAAAATGTGGAAGCGGCAGTGGTGGCGAAAAACTTGGATGCCTTGTTTGGCGAAAGCGGTAATAGCCCAATGGCGGGTATGGTGAAAATCATGCCGATTGAGCACATGAACAGCGTCATGATTATTTCTGCCAACCCCGATTACCTCAAAGACATGAAAGATTGGGTGGATCGGTTTGACCAAGTGAGTTCCACCGCAGGGCAGCAATTGTATGTTTACCACGTTCAAAATGGCGATGCAGAGCATTTAGCCGAAATGTTGACGCAAATTTTCGGCGGTAAAAACAGTAGTAGCAGTAGTTCCAAACTCCCCAACAGTGGCAGTAATACCAGCAGTCTTGCTCCGGGTTTAACTCCCGCAGCGGTGGGAAATACCACTACGAATACACCCGATGGGCAAGCCAATGCAGGGGCAAACGGGCAACAGCCTGCGAATGCTGCCGCTACGCCAGACGTAGCGAAAACCATGTTGGGCGGGGGTGATAACGGTTCAGGGCTGAATATTAACCCCGAAGCGCAAGTACGTATTGTTGCTGATAAGACCAATAATTCCCTCATGATTATGGCTTCCAACGATACTTATCAGCAGATTTTGGAATCGCTGAAACGAATTGATGTCATGCCCATGCAGGTACAAGTCGAGGCTTCCATTATGGAAGTGACCTTAACCGATGGCTTGGAATACGGCTTAGAGTGGTATTTTAAAAACACGGGTAATCTGGTGGGCAGTAGTGGTGTAGGGCAAACAAACGTTTCCAGCGGGGCATTTGTGCCACCCAGCGGTTTCTCGTTTGGTACGAGCGGGGCTGCTTCCAACGTATTCGGGGTTCTCAATGCATTAGCGCGGGAATCCAAAGTTCGGGTACTGTCTTCGCCTTCCGTTTTGGTGTTGGATAATCAAACTGCCTCAATTCGTGTGGGCGACCAACAACCGATTTTCACAGGTAAGTTGGACAGTTCCACGGGGTCATCCTCGACCACAGTACAGTACAAAGATACGGGGGTTTCCCTGCAAGTAACGCCGCACGTTAATTCCAATGGCTTGGTGAAAATGGATATTCAACAAGACATTACGGACACAGGCGAAATCGACGCAGCCACAGGCAATCGCAGTTTTATGCAACGGAATATTAAAAGTAACGTTGCGATTAAAAGCGGGGAAACGATTGTGTTAGGCGGTTTGATTCGTGATAACAATTCAAGCGGACGCACGGGTGTACCGGGTTTAAGCAAAATGCCTGTCGTGGGTGGTTTATTCAGTGGGAATAACAGCAGCGGTAAACGCACGGAATTATTGGTATTGATTACGCCTACCGCGATTAAAGATCAGCATGATTTGGTGAAAACGGGTGAGGAAATGCGTGATCGTATGCAACGTTTGATGGACGGTGATCAGTTCTTACCTCAATTAAAAGGGCAACAAAATGTTAACTAAAGCGTTGGCTTATGCGATAGCAGCAGGTTTCATGCTTTCACTCGCTGGCTGCAATTTATCTACCGAAACGGCAGTTACGGAAGCGGCACAAAAGCGTTGGGACGCGCTGATTATTGGGGATACAGAGCAGGCTTACCATTATTACACCACGGCTTTTCAGCAAAGTATGCCCTACGACCATTTTAAAAATAATGTACGTGGTATCGGTTTGTGGAGTCATGCCAAAGTAAGCAAAGTAAACTGCGAGGCTTCTGGCAAAAGCTGCAAAGTGGATGTCGACGTTACCGTGAGCATGAAAATGCGTGGGCTTTCTACACCTGTTGATACAACAGACCGCGTGTCGGAAACTTGGGTCAGGGAAGGTTGGTTTTCAGACTGGCGGTATGTAAAACAATAGGTTCTAGGATCAAAAGCGCACATGGCTTCACGTATAATGGGCAGGTCTGCCCGGAAATAGGTTGGTCTGGGAACACGCTTAAAACTTATAACAATGCAACCAACAACTCCGTCAACAATACATAAAAGATAGAAAACAGGAGGCACGCAAGTGTTCAGGAAAAATAAAGTCGCCATCAGTGTTGCTGTTGGCATCTTAGGGGCAGTAGGGGTGATGACCAGTGCGCAAGCGGTGCATTTAAACCCAGATGGTACAGGGCAAGTTCTGCTGTTCCCTTATTATAATGCGAACGATCATTACATCACGAACATTAACTTGGTGAATTCAACCGATCAAACCAAGGCCGTGAAAATTCGTTTCCGCGACGGTAAAGCCAGCCAAGACGTGCTCGATTTTAATATCTATATGTCACCGCAAGACGTATGGACGGGCAGCGTTAAATCAATGGTGAATGATAAAGGGAATACGGTTGGTTCAATTAGCACCACTGACCGTACTTGTACTTTACCTGCCTTGGTTGACTGTAGTTCGGGCGAATGCGGTGGTAAACAACAGCCGTTTACGGGGATCAATGTCGCCGCAGCGGATACCTTGGAAGGTTACGTCGAAGTCATCGAAATGGGTGTCGTTGACGATGCAACCGTACAAGCGGGTGTGTTACACAAAAACGGTACACCAACCGACTGTAGCGTGCTGAAAACTGCATGGGGTAAATCCGGTGTGTTTACCAAAGGGAGCGGTGTTTCCGCGCCAACAGGTGGTTTATTCGGCTCTTCTGCCTTAATCAATATCGATAAAGGTGCTGCGTTTGCGGTTAACCCGATTGCGATTGATAACTACAGTACCAAAGCACAGCACTACCGTGCGGATGACGTAAACAATTACTTGTTACCGTCGTTGGCTTCGGGTGATGTTACAACCAGTAGCGTCATGGTGAAAAAAGCCGCTGGCGATACCGAAATGGTGGTGACAGATTGGAACAAAACTGCCGCAGATACCTGTAAAGATACGGTGAACCCTGCGTGTGGTTCTAACCCGTACCCTGTTTCGCACGTCTTGTTGGCTCCACACTTGATGAACGAATACTTCGTTGACCCATCCAACGGTTACGACGGTCATACAGACTGGGTAGTCACGTTCCCAATGAAGAAACACGGCATCAATGCGGCGGCGACAGACATTGTGGCGAGCTTTGAAAACGGTATCTTTGACCGTGAAGAAGGCAGCCCAACGGCAACGACCAGTGATGATTTCGGTTTCTCCCCACCATCCGGTGCGACTTCTGGGGTTGATACCAGCAGTAAATTGCTGCGTGAAGTTAACGTCCTCAGCTTCAAGTCAACAGACCCAGCTTACGATGCCAGCCGCACGATTTTGGCGAGTGCCAACTCCCAAGCAATCAGTGTTGGGCCGTTTGTTCACGGCTGGGCGCGTCTGTCCTTCTCCGGTTACAGTCTGAAAGATGGCTTTAAATCGGGCACAGGTTATGGTGCGGCAGGTAATGCTGCGTACACGGCGGATAGCAGCGTGTACAAGGGTGTTCCGGCAATGGGTGCGGCCTTTATTGAAGGTAATGTTTCCGAAAATCCGAATACGCGATTCGGCGACGCATTCCCACACAAAATCCAACGCGATTAATTTTGCATTGGGTAACAAGGGTGGAAAATTCCGCCCTTGTTTGTTTCTTGGCTTGCTACTGATAGTGATTGCTTATGCTGCGTAAATTAACCGCCGCGCTGTGTTGCGCACTCTTACTCCATTCTGCCGTTTTCGCTGCGGATGACATGAAATCACCCGAAGCAACCTTTATCCGTGATGCATTAGTGATCCAAGGTACTGAAAAAGGCTTGGATAAAAACCCCGATTTAGCCGCGCGTGTAGAGGAATTCCGCAAAGAACAACTGGCATTGCTGGCTCTTGATGCGGCACAAGCGGAAGGAATGCCGGATTTTACAGCCCGTGCGCAAGAGCTATACCAAGCGCGAAAAGATACCACCTACAACTTGCCCTTACGTTTGCGGGTACGGGTTTTGGAAATGCCGTTACCGAAAGACAAAGTAGACGAAGTAAAAAGCAAACTAACGGACATTCGGGCGCAAATACAAGCGGGTAAATTGGATTTCCCCGCCGCTGTACTGGCGTATTCCACTGACCCAGAACGCAAGTTAACGCAAGGCGATAGCCAATTATTTGCCAAAGGGGAAAAGCCAGACGCGCTTTATGCCGCAGCGGAAAAACTGAGTGCCGCGCAGCCGCTGAGTGAGGTGATTTTGGATCAAGAAAAAGCCTATTTACTGTTTTTTTTGGCGCGTAAAGAGCCGCAAGTGCAGGAATTTGAGGCAGTAAAAGCCGATATTATGGCGGAGTTACAAAAAGAATACCGCGACGATCAACGTAAAATCGTGCTGGATAAGTTACACCAGCAATACCAACAACAAGCGGGTAATGCAACACCGACCCCGCAGGCGGCGAAAATGTGAACGCGGCAACCCTGAGCTTACTTTGGCAACTGGTGCGGCGTGATGTGCAAGAGCGTTATACCGGAACGGTGCTAGGTGTGGCGTGGTTAGTGGTGCAGCCGTTATTCCTGTTGTTGGTTTACGCGCTGGTATTCGGCGATATATTGCAATT
>CAZJDN010000071.1:0-2340 GCA_964544775.1 uncultured Thiothrix sp. | reverse complement strand
CAGATGATGCCGCCGCTGTTGGGGGTATTATTGTTGCTATCAGCCATTGTCTACCCGCCGGAAATCGTGCCGGAACGTTTCCAACCGTGGTTATTGCTTAACCCGCTGGCGCAGTTGGTGCAAGGCTACCGCGACGCGCTATTAGAAGGGCGTTTTCACACGGAAATCTGGCTGGCATTAACCCTGTTAACCGCGCCTTTACTTGTCGTTAGCGGGTGGTTGTTTCGGAAACTCATGCCGCGTGCGAGGTACGTGCTGTGAATGTACCCGCGATTCAATTACAACAAGCCAGTGTCGAATACCGTCATTACGCGCACCCGCGTGATGCATTACTAGAATGGTTATTGCGTCGTCCGCGTCACGTCCCGTTTTACGCTTTACACAACCTTGATCTGCAATTGGCTGCGGGGGATTCGCTCGGTGTGATTGGGGATAATGGCGCGGGGAAAAGCACCTTACTGAAAATGCTGGCGGGTACAATTCCCCCCACAGCGGGACAATGTTTAGTACAGGGGCGACGATCCGCACTGCTGGAATTGGGAAGTGGAATGCAACCCGATTTCAGCGGGGTAGACAATGCCCGCATGGGCTTGGCATTGCGGGGGCTTGTAGCGCGTGAAATCGAACAAAAATTACCGGAAGTACTTGCCTTTGCCGAATTAGGCGCGTTTGCGCAGCAAGCGGTAAAAACCTATTCCAGCGGTATGCTGGTGCGTTTGGTGTTTGCGATTGCAGCGGTAATTGAGCCGGATGTACTGATTGTGGATGAAGCCTTATCCGTCGGTGATCAGTATTTCCAGAAAAAATCGTTAGACCGAATGCGGGGTATTTTGCAACGGGGGGCAACCTTGGTGTTTTGTTCGCATAACCTTTACCAAGTGCGCGAAATGTGCCGCCAAGCGGTGTGGTTAGAGCAAGGTAAAATCCGTTTATTGGGGGATGCGCAAACCGTGGTGGATGCGTATCAGGATGCGGTGCGAGCAAGGGCTACCCCCGCTACGAACCTTGCCCCACAACGGATAAAAGAACCTGCGAATGGCTCTGGGGTTTATTTACGTTCGGTGCAATTGAATCAGCCGCAGTTTCAAACGTGGGATAAATTCGTTGTAACAGTACAGGTCAATCACGGTAATCACCCGTTACACGATATTCATGTGGGCATTGTGATCCGGCGCAATGACGGTATTCAGTGTTTTGGTATCAGTACCTTGCACGACGGTGTGCCGTTGTATGCCGTAGATGCAGCAACCTTGGGTACGCAATTCGTGCTGGAACAATTGCCGTTGTTGTCCGGCGAATATTGTTTGGAAGTGTGGCTGATCGACAGTAGCGGGGTGCATGTTTACGATTCCCGCGAGCGTTGTTGCCATTTTCGGGTGCAACAAGCCGCCCAAGCACAAGGCATTGGCGTAGCGTGGTTGCCACACCGTTGGGCAGGCAAGGAGCAAGCAGATGCGCTGGCGGTCTGAAACGTTTGCGGTGCGTTACGACGTGCTTTTCCCCTTGTACGCGCATTTACCGCCTGCGTGGGGCTACCGTTTGGCTGCGTGGCAAGCTGCCTTGTTTCGGCGTAAAAAGCAGCGGGAAGCTGGTTTAATTCGTCAGCAAATGCAAACGGTTTTCCCCCACGCTACTGCAACACAGGTGGAAGGTTGGTTGCACGATTATTTCCGCATGGTTGAGCAAGAAGCCTTGGATACATGGTATTTGGCTTACCAACCGTTGGACAAGATTGTGCAATTACACGGTTTTGCAGGCGTGCAAACGGCGCGTGCGCAAGGTAAGCGGGTATTGCTGACGGGGGCGCATTTTGGACGTTTTTGGTTGGCGGGGGCGGCAATGCGTGCGTTGGGGCATACGACGGGGACAATTACTCGCGATGGTGGCGCAGAAAATATTCATGGTTTACACCCCGCAGAACACCGCTACCGTTTATTCAAGTTGCAACGGTTGCAAGCGGTGCTAGGGGGGGATTTCTTGGTAGAGGGAAATGATTTGCGCCCCCTGTACCGCTCGTTAGATAACCACCTCATGGCATTGATTTTTGATGTGCCTTACCCTTACGTGCATACGGGAAGTGTGGGCGTGCCGTTTTTCGGTAAGACGATCCATTTGCCCACAGGTATTTACCGCATTGCGAAAAAAACACAGGCACTCATTGCGCCTTTTTACTTGCGTGAGCAGGGCAAGGGGCAAGTTACGGCTGAATTTTCTGACTTGCTTGACCCGCAACACTACGATGAATACAGCTTAATGTGTTTACTTGCCAGCCAGCTTGAAGCGCGAATCCGGCAAAGTCCGGGGCATTGGTGGCTGTGGGAAGCCTTACCGCTGTTGCAG
>CAZJDN010000070.1:0-10780 GCA_964544775.1 uncultured Thiothrix sp. | reverse complement strand
TCATTTGTCGCAGGTTTGCTACCTAATTGCGCGGTGAGGCTATCGGCTGCTTTATCGAGCAAATCCGCCAAATCCAGCGGCAGTTGCTTTTCAATCAGCAAACGCAATGCGCCCAACGCCGCACGCCGCAAGCCGAACGGGTCTTTCGCGCCCGTCGGTTTTTGCCCAATGCCGAAAATGCCCGCTAAAGTGTCTAAACGTTCGGCAAGCGCGAGGATTTGTCCGGTTGTGCTGGCTGGTAATTCGTCGCCTGCAAAACGTGGCATGTATTGCTCGTCGAGAGCCGCCGCGACTTCTGCCGCTTCGCCATCGTGGTTGGCGTAATAACGCCCCATAATGCCTTGCAATTCGGTGAACTCGAACACCATGTTGGTGATCAAGTCGCATTTGCCCAATTCCGCCGCACGCACGGCTAATGCCGCATCCGCACCCAATTGGTCGGCAATGTATGCCGCCAATTGCGCCACACGCGCGGATTTGTCGTACAGCGTGCCGAGTTTTTGCTGGAACACCATCGTTTTCAAACCGTCACGACGGCTGGTCAGCGTTTGCTTTTTATCTTGCGTCCAAAAAAATTCCGCATCGCTGAAGCGCGGGCGAATCACGCGCTCATTGCCTTCGGCGACCCGCGCTACCTCACGGCTGGCAATATTGGCAATGGTAATGAAATGCGACATGAGTTTGCCGTTAGCATCGACCAGCGCGAAGTATTTCTGATTGTCCTGCATGGTGGAAATCAGCGCTTCTTGCGGCACGTCTAAAAAGCGTTCTTCAAACTTGCCTGCCACTGCATTCGGGTATTCGACCAACGCGGTGACTTCATCCAATAAACCGTCTGGCATCACGGCTGTACCGCCAAACGATGCGGCGGTGGTTTGCACTTGCTCACGAATGGTAGCGCGGCGAGCGGCAAAATCCGCCACCACGAATGCGTCCTGCAATTGCGCGGCGTAAGTCGCAGGCGAGGTAATGCTAATCGCATCCGGCGCGTGGAAACGATGCCCGTAAGACTCACGTCCGGTTTTAATGCCCAAGATTTCCGCGTCAATCACGCTGTCATCGGCGAGCATCACCAACCAATGCACGGGACGCACGAATTCCGCCGTGCCACTGCCCCAACGCATCCGTTTCGGAATCGGTAATGCTGCCAGCGATTTTTCCACCATTGCAGGGAATAAAGCCGCTGTCGCTTGTCCGGCTTGTTGTTGACGGAAGACTAACCACGCGCCTTTGTCGGTTTCGAGTTTGCCCAATTCCGCCACACTCACGCCACACGATGCAGCAAACGCTAACGCGGCTTTGGTCGGATTACCTTCTGCATCGAACGCGCCTTTGATCGCAGGGCCACGCTTTTCAATGATTTGATCGGCTTGTTGCGCGGCAACGCCTTTCACCCACACCGCTAAACGGCGCGGCGCGGCGTAAGGGATAACCGTTTCAGCTTGCAAACCCGCTTCCGCCAAACCTTTGATAATGCCGTCGGTGAACGCGGCGGATAAGGTGGGCAGGGCTTTCGGTGGCAGTTCTTCTGTGCCAATTTCAACCAGTAAATCTTGCAACATCTTAGTTCCCCCCTTGCAACATTGGGAAGCCTAACGCCTCACGGGTGTGGTAATAAGCCTCAGCCACGGCACGCGCTAATGTCCGCACGCGCAAAATAAAGCGTTGGCGTTCGGTCACAGAAATGGCGCGACGCGCATCCAACAGGTTGAAAGTGTGTGAGGCTTTGAGCATTTGTTCGTAAGCGGGCAGCGGTAAACCCGCTTCGATCAGGCGTTGGCTTTCGCTTTCGCACACATCGAATTGGCGGAACAAAGCTTCGACATTGGCGTGTTCAAAGTTATAGGTGGATTGTTCCACTTCGTTTTGATGGTAAACATCGCCGTAAGTCACGATACCTTGCGGGCCTTTTGCCCACACGAGGTCGTAAACGCTTTGCACGCCTTGCATGTACATCGCTAAGCGTTCCAAACCGTAAGTGATTTCGCCACTAACCGGACGGCAATCCAAACCGCCGACTTGTTGGAAATAGGTGAATTGCGTGACTTCCATGCCGTTGAGCCACACTTCCCAACCCAAGCCCCACGCGCCCAAGGTGGGCGATTCCCAGTTATCTTCCACAAAACGGATGTCGTGAACTAACGGGTCAAAGCCCAGCAATTTGAGCGAGCCTAAATACAAGTCTTGAATATTGTCTGGCGACGGCTTCAACAGCACTTGGAATTGGTAATAATGCTGCAAACGGTTAGGATTTTCGCCGTAACGCCCATCCGTCGGGCGGCGCGACGGTTGCACATACGCCGCACGCCACGGCTCAGGGCCGATAGCCCGCAAAAAAGTCGCCGGATGGAACGTACCCGCACCCATTTCCATGTCATACGGTTGCAAAATGACGCAACCCTGTTGCGCCCAATAGTCTTGCAGGGCAAGAATCAAGCCCTGAAAGGTGGATAAGTCGTAATTCGCCATTGCTACGGTTTGCTTTGTGTACTTTTAGAAAGGGCTGAGTATACTGCATGGGCGTTGTGCATTCAGCATTTGTGCACGGTGGCTAGATAAACGTAAATAGCAGGATGACGGAATGGGGAAACAAGATCGGGTATTTGACGGTTTGGCGCAACGTTTTCAGCGACAGATTTACGACGACCCGCGTGGCATTATTCGACTGGCTATTTTACAAGATGACTTAGCACCAATCGTAACAGGGGTGGAAAAACGCCGTTTACGCATTTTGGATGCCGGAGGCGGTTTGGGGCAAATGAGTATTTGGCTGGCGCAACAAGGGCATGAAGTGTTACTGGCTGAACCGTCGGCAGAAATGTTGCAACGCGCCGAACACGCTATTCAGCAAGCAGGCGTTGCCGATAGTGTGACGTTATTACAAGCCAGTGTGCAAGAGCTAGCCGCGCACGCTTTAGCCCCATTCGATTTAATTACCTTTCACGCGGTATTGGAATGGTTGGCTGAACCTTATCAAGGTTTAAATCAATTACTCACGCACTTAAAACCCGACGGTTATTTATCGTTAATGTTTTTCAATTACCATTCCACGGTAATGCGGCGTTTAATCGCGGGGGATTTAGCTACCGTGCAAGCAGGGAAAATCGCCAGTAATGGGAAACAAGGGCTTGCCCCAATTTCACCGTTACCACCCGATACGGTTTTAGCTTGGCTGCCGGATTTAGGTTTGCGTTTGGAAACGTGGTCGGGCGTGCGGTGTTTTTACGATTATATGTACCGTGATGTACGAAAACAGGCAGTCATGGCGGAAGTGTTACCGCTAGAACGCCAGTATTCACGCCTTGAACCGTGGCGTTCATTGGCGCGTTACCAACATTTTTTGTGCCAGAAGTAAAAAAACTATGTTTACACAAGGTTATCGTTTGCTTTATGTCGGGTTGTTGCTGGTTTGGGGAGCATTGCTAACAGGTTGTGCGCCGAATGCAGCGTATCGCACTGCCGGAATAAAAACCGATTGCCCCGCCCAAGGTTGCCAAGATGCGGTATTGGAACAACACGCAGACTATGACTTGGGTTTTGTCGAGTTTACCGACAGAGGTAATGTGTTTGATCGGGCGCAAATGAATACGCTTTTGCATCACGTTGAGCAATACGCCCACACGCCGGATGGAGCAACGGTGGTGGTGTTTGTCCACGGTTGGAAACACAATGCCTCGGCGGCTGATCTTAACGTAAAAAGTTTTCGTCATTTATTGCAGCAATCGGCGCAAATGGGCGTGAGTGGTAAACGGCGTTTAATCGGGATTTTTGTTGGTTGGCGCGGGCAATCGTTGGATATGCCCTTGGGCGAGCATTTAACCTATTGGGCGCGAAAAGATACCGCGCAAAACGTGGGTAATGGGGGCGTTACCGAATTACTGTTACGTTTAGAACGCAGTACTGCCGCAGCCAATACCGCGACTGACCCGAATCACACGATCTTCTTGACCATTGGGCACAGCTTTGGCGGTTTGGTGCTGGTTTCTGCCTTGCATGACGTATTGTTAGATCGAGCTTTGAGTACCACACCCGTGGGGCATCAATTCTGCGGTAGTAATGCGGATACCTGCCAAACGTGTGTGCAAACTCGCCCGTTTGGGCACGGGGTTATTTTGCTTAATCCAGCGGCTGAGGCAAATGAATTGCTGCAATTAAAAGAAACCGTTGCCGAAGAACAATGTTATGCCAAAACGCAGCAAAAATTACTCCATGTGGTGAGTTCACAAGCGGATACCGCAACCAATATCGCGTTTCGAGCGGGGCAATACGTCGGCGTGAGCGTTACCGATAGCGAATTACCGTTGAAACGTATTTACAAAGGTAAACCTGTTACCTTGGATGAGCACGAATTGGATACGATTACCTTGGGGAATTACTTGCCATTTCGTACTGGGGTTAGCCTGAAACACGACCGCAGTAACAGCAAGCTGTGCCAAACTCAAGGGCAGCCGCGCAATGAGTGTTACATTCCGTGCAAGAAGGATGATGCGAAATGTGTATCGCCTACGCACCGTCAGCAGCATATTCCCGTTGGTTCGTCTGAGCCATTGCATTTCTTGTATACGGATGCGAATTTTATCCGTGACCATAACGACATTTTTAACCCGCGCGTCGGGGGCTATATTGCAGCGGTAGCCGCAGAAAGCAGCTATAAACGTTTACTCGCAGCGGGAATGGATGCCCACCATTTGGTTGGGGCAGCTTGTTTAAATGACGCGCAAGACGATTTTGATTTCCCGCACTGTTTTGATTATTTCAGTGCCGCTTTTCGCACGCAAAAGTTGCATTAACGTAAGGAGATGACGCGATGATTGGCTTACTGCGCGGTAAATTACTGATTAAACAGCCTCCAGACTTATTGTTGGATGTCAATGGCGTGGGTTATGAGGTGCAAGCCTCCATGACGACCTTTTATGACCTGCCAGCCTTGAATGCGGAAGTTACGCTTTACACCCATTTCGTCGTGCGCGAAGACGCACAATTGTTGTATGGCTTTAGCTCGCAAACGGAACGTGAATTGTTTCGGCATTTACTCAAGGTCAATGGGGTTGGACCCAAAATGGCGTTGGCGATTGTATCGGGAATGAATCCAGAAGAATTCCGCCAAGTCATCCAAGCAGCGGATATTACCCGTTTAAGCCGCATTCCGGGCGTGGGCAAGAAAACGGCGGAACGTTTGATTGTGGAATTGCGTGATCGCTTACCGCCAACGGGTGAGGGCGGTAGTGTTATTGCCCCTGTTTTGCCAACAACTACCCCGGCTTCTAGCAGCGATGAAGCGATTAATGCGTTACTCGCGTTGGGTTATAAACCCGCCCAAGCCAGCCAGATGATTGCCGCGTATGAAAACCAAAACCTCAGCGTGGAGGAAATGATTCGCCAAGCCTTGCGTGCCAGCCTCAAGTGACACTATTCAGCTCCTGTATTGTCACTTGGCAGGAGCTTGTCATACTTCGCATGTCAATCCTGTCACTTTCTGACAGCCAACCTATCTGCCAATAAGCTCCATTAATCGTTAAAAATTCCTTATTACTCAATAAAATTAGTTAGTTGCAAAATCATGCCTAGAGTTGGCACGGGGGTTGCAATATATCTGGCATAAGGGACAACAACAATAACAAGAAAGGGTTAAAGGAAGATTTTTACCAGCAAGCCCCAAGAGATAGAGAGCAGGCATAACCATTAATAACAATAACAAGCCTGACCATATCTCGACTCCCATGACCCCCTGCGTTATAGGTGGGGGGACTTTACCGGGGAGGCGGTAAGTTTAAGAACAAATAGTTTCAGCAAGCCCCAAGGGGTAGAAAGCAGCCACATTTCATAATAACAATAATTTGCTGCTAGCCCGACGATACCCCCTGTTCGCAGGGGGATTGAGTTACCGGATGCTGAGTTACAAGCTAACAACAACAATAAATACCAATAATAATAACTTTTGCCCGTGTTGACTGCCACCGCTCGTCGGTGGCTTCATTTTTTAGGGCTTGTTTAGCTGCCGTTCATCTGTTTTTCGATTTTTTTAGCTGTTTCCCACGCACTTTCCATCTGCGCAAGGCTGGCATCGACTAAATTGTTCCCTGCTTGTTGCAATAATTGTTCAACTTGCAAGAAACGGTTTTCAAACTTGCGGTTGGATAGGCGCAGCGCGTTTTCTGCATTGATTCCCAGTAAGCGAGCAAGGTTTGTTGCTGCCATTAATACGTCGCCGACTTCTTCTTCAACCCGTTCCCGCGATTCATTTTGTGCTACTGCATCTTGCACTTCTGCCAACTCTTCCTCAATTTTAGGAATGACTTGTCGCCAATCCCCCCAATCAAAACCTACCTGCGCGGCGCGTTGCTGGAGTTTCTGGCTGCGGCGCAAGGCTGGCATGGTGTGCGGAATACCATCAAAAAAGGTAGCAGGTTGTTCCTTATTATTACGTTCATTGTGTTTGATGGCTTCCCACGCTTGTTTTTGGGCTTTTTCATCGGGGTAAACCGTATCGGCAAAGACGTGCGGGTGGCGACGTACCATTTTGGCGGTAATGCTTTGCACTACATCGGTGAAATTGAATAAACCTTGTTCTTGTGCAATGCGTGCCATGAAAACAATTTGCAATAGTAAGTCGCCTAATTCGTCGCACAACGCGGGGGCATCGTGGCGGTCAACCGCATCGGCGACTTCGTAAACCTCTTCCAACGTATGCGGAATAATGCTTTGCCACGTTTGTTTTATGTCCCAAGGGCAGCCTTGTTGCGGGTCACGGAGTCTTGCCATGATTGTCAGCAGTTCGTCGATTGGATGGGGAAGTAGGGCGGAATTGCCTTGCATAGCTGATGCCTGTCGCGTATGGTCAAAAGTGTCGTGCAGTATACACAATGTTGTAATAATGCTACATTTGTTGGAGAAAATGTGCTATGTATGTAGCGGTACGGGGGGATTTCACCTATAATCTTCCCGACTGTTGTATATTTAGCACATTGCTGACCAAAATATCTGTGTGCGGAAATCTGGCGCGAACAGGTTTGCACAACTGACTAATTACTCAACAACTTGAACTCAAAACCAGGCTTAAGGAGATCACCGATGACTCTGAAGAAAGTTGCAGGCATCAGCGTAGCTGCCCTGATGGCAGTTATGATGGCCACCACTGCTCAAGCAGCAGAAAATGGCAAATACGTTCAAAACAGTGCTGGCGAAGCTGTAAAAAACTCTGTTGAACAGACTTGCGTACAAGCACAATTCGGCAGTATGCCAGAAGGTTGCGAAGCGGCTCCAAAACCAGAGCCAAAACCACAACCTAAACCACAGCCAAAACCACAACCAAAACCTGTTCCAGCACCAATTCAACACATGACATTGAATGCTGACGCTAACTTTGACTTTGACAAAGCTGACCTGAAACCTGCTGGTAAAGCAAACTTGGATCAGTTCATGTCTGGTCTGGCTGGCGCGAAAGTAACAGGCATCACGGTTGTTGGTCACACTGACAGCGTAGGTTCTGACGCTTACAACCAAAAACTGTCTGAAAAACGTGCATCATCTGTTGCTAACTACCTGTCCAGCAAAGGCGTTCCTGCTGCTGCGATCCAAGCTAGCGGTAAAGGCGAATCTCAGCCTGTTGCTGACAATGCTACTAAAGCAGGTCGCGCAACTAACCGTCGCGTAGAAGTTGAAGCAATGGGCACTAAATAATTAGTTGCATTGCTTTACGAAAGAAGCCGGGCATGTCCCGGCTTTTTTTATTCATTTCGGTAGGTATCCTTTCATTCTGGTCGTCAACTAGAATAATCCCTTCTCACACTTAAGCCGAGGCAAGTTGTGCTCGGCTTCTATTTTTCTTCAATGTCGTTCTGGAGACAGACACTATGACAATAATAGTGGCAGTGCCTAAGGAAATAACCGTAGGCGAACGTCGGGTTGCGATGGAATCCAGCGTTATTGCCAAACTCACCAAGTTAGGCGTTAAGGTATGTATAGAAACCGGAGCAGGTCACGCAGCACAGCTACCGGATTCTGCTTTCGTTGGCGCAACCATCGTCACGTCAGCCGCTGAGTTGTATCAGCAAGCTGACATTGTGTTAAAAGTTCAACCGCCCAGTTTGGCGGAAGTGGCAATGTTGAAACCGGGTAGCGTTTTAATTGCAACGTTACAACCTTATCAACACCCCGAAGTCGTTGAGGCATTACGCGCCAAGCAGATTACGGCGTATGCGATGGAACTGATTCCGCGCATTTCGCGTGCGCAGGCAATGGATGTTTTATCCTCGCAAGCGGCTGTTGCAGGCTATAAAGCTGCGATTATGGGGGCGGATCATGCGTGCCGTTTCTTCCCCATGTTAACCACGGCGGCGGGCACGATTCGTCCGGCGAAAGTGATTGTGGTGGGCGTGGGCGTGGCAGGTTTGCAAGCCATTGCAACGGCACGGCGTTTGGGTGCGGTAGTTGAGGCTTACGACGTGCGCCCCGCTACCAAGGAACAAGTGCAATCGTTAGGGGCGAAATTCATTGAGTTAAGCATTACTGCCGAAGGTACAGGCGGTTATGCGCGTGAATTAAGTGCGGAAGAAAAGCAACAGCAACAAGTGGAACTGGCGCAATACCTTGCTTCTGCGGATGTTTTGATTACCACGGCGGCTGTACCGGGTCGCCCCGCGCCGAAAATTATCCCCGAAACTACTGTTAATGGCATGAAGTCGGGCGCGGTGATTATTGATTTGGCGGCAGAAAGCGGCGGTAACTGCACGTTAACCCAGCCGGGGAAAACCCTTGTGCATAATGGTGTGACTATTCATGCCCCGTTGAATGTTGCCAGCCAAGTACCTGTCCATGCGTCGGAAATGTACGCGAAAAACCTGCTGAATTTCCTTACGCCGTTGTTGAAGGATGGGCAATACCAGCCGGATTTTAACGATGAAGTGGTGGCAGGCGCGTTACTGACACACGCGGGGAAAATTACCCACGATGCTATCCGCCAATTGGTTGAAGGAGC
Source organism: uncultured Thiothrix sp. (assembly GCA_964544775.1). Classification (GTDB taxonomy): domain Bacteria; phylum Pseudomonadota; class Gammaproteobacteria; order Thiotrichales; family Thiotrichaceae; genus Thiothrix. The sequence goes on along the minus strand of CAZJDN010000070.1, from coordinate 1,803 downwards.
GCAATAATGGACGGCTTTATCGCAATTTACATCTTTATGTTGGCGGCATTTACTGGCTATGAAGTCATTTCTAAAGTGCCTGTCATTTTGCATACCCCGTTGATGTCGGGTTCTAACTTTGTACACGGGATTGTATTGGTCGGGGCAATGGTGGCGTTGGGGCGAGCGGAAGGTTTCGCTGAAACATTCATCGGTTTCTTCGCGGTAGCACTTGCCGCAGGGAATGCCGTTGGTGGCTATGTAGTGACAGAACGCATGTTAGACATGTTTAAAGCCAGCAAAGGGGGGAAATAAGCATGACTTCGTTTGTGGAAATTTTCTACCTGACAGCGGCGGTCTTATTCATTCTCGGTCTGAAACAAATGTCCTCACCCGTTACGGCGCGGCGTGGCATTATTTGGGCAGGCGTGGGAATGGTGTTAGCAACGCTGGTTACGTTTATTCACCCGCAAGTGCATAGCCATTACCTGTTAATGCTGTTAGCGATTGGTTTGGGCGGTGGGGTTGCATGGAAAACGGGTAAAGCCGTTGCCATGACCGATATGCCGCAAATGATTGCGTTGTATAACGGCATGGGCGGTGGTGCGGCAGCCGCTATTGCAGCGGTGGAATTAATCAAGCAACACCCTTTAGCTTTAAACGTGCAATTACTCGCCGTTTTCGGGGCGTTAATTGGTACGGTAGCCTTTTCCGGCTCGTTGATTGCGTTCGGGAAATTGCAAGGCATCAAACAATTGCGCGGGGCAATTCGGTTTAAGCACCAACAACGGGTAAATGCGGCTTTATTCGCCATTGTGGTCTGGATGAGCTTGGGCATTGCAACCAGTGGTACGGATTACGGCATGTTTACCTTGTTCCTGTTCTTCGTATTGGCATTGGCGTTCGGGGTTATGATGACTTTGCCAATTGGGGGCGCGGATATGCCCGTGGTAATTTCATTGTATAACGCTTTCACGGGTTTAGCGGTCGGTTTTGAAGGTTACGTGTTAGCCAATCCAGCCATGATGATTGCAGGGATTGTGGTGGGTTCGGCGGGAACATTGCTCACGCAACTGATGGCAAAAGCCATGAACCGCCCGATTTCCAATGTGTTATTCAGTAATTTCGGCGAAATCAGCGGCGAAGCGCAAGCGGTTACTGGCTCAATGAAAGCGATTGAAGCCCCTGATGCAGCGATTATGATGGCATTTGCGGAAAAGGTCGTCATTATTCCGGGTTACGGCATGGCGGTAGCGCAAGCGCAACACAAAATTTGGGAAATGACCAAACAACTGCAAGAACGCGGTGTTACGGTGAAATTTGCCATTCACCCTGTCGCGGGGCGGATGCCGGGGCACATGAATGTGTTGTTGGCGGAAGCAGGCGTGCCGTATGACATTATTTACGACTTGGACGAAATCAACGAGGAGTTTGCTACTGCCGACGTTGCCTTAGTCATTGGGGCGAATGATGTGGTAAATCCGGTGGCGCGAACGGATCCGAGCAGCCCGATTTTCGGTATGCCGATTCTTAATGCGGATCATGCGAAAAACGTCATCGTGATTAAACGCGGTCAGGGTGCGGGATTCTCTGGCATTGAAAACCACCTATTCTTCGCTGACAACTGCCGAATGCTGTACGGCGACGGTCAAGCCGCAGTGAATGAATTGATTAGCAGCATGAAAGAGCTGTAATACTGCCCATAATGACCTTGGTGTGCGTTGTGCTACGCCAAGGTCATGCGTTACTGCGGATTTAGCCCAACAAGGCTTTCAAAAATTGCGGTAATGCCGCGCTGCCCGTATGAATCGCCGCATTGTAATA
>CAZJDN010000069.1:0-10809 GCA_964544775.1 uncultured Thiothrix sp. | reverse complement strand
CCTGCCAATAACGAAGCACGTTGGTTGGCAGGTTGGTCAAATCGGGTGAATACTTACCGCCGCGTTCTTCCCGCTTAAGCCAAAAAAGTATTCACTAACGCAGTGAATGCAGCGGGGGTTTGCACATGCGGCAAATGCCCTGCATCTGCTACGGTAGCTAATTGCGCAGCGGGAAAGGTTTGTTGAATCAAAGCGACATCTGCATCCGTTACATAATCGGATTGCCCACCCCGAATAAACAAACTAGGGGCTGTAAATTGCGCCACAGGTTGCGGAAAACTGGAGATTTTCAAATAATGCCGCGCAATTTCCCCCAAGTTACACAACCAATGGAACGCACCATCGGTATTACGCCCCAAATTTTTCAGCAAGAAACCGCGCTCAAACGGGTGTTTCACCGTTGGGGCAAGCCAGTCATCCGCTTGCTTACGGCTTTTTAATTCCGCCAATGGCATTGTCACCATTGCTTGGATCAAGGCTTGGTGGCGTGGGGGGTAGGCTTTCGGTGCAATATCCACCACAATGAGCCGCTGAACTAAACTGGGGTGTAACAATGCCAGATTCATTGCCACTTTCCCCCCCATCGAATGCCCCATCAAATCGCACTGGGTAATGTGTAATGCATCCAGCACTTCAACGACATCTTCCACCATTTCGCGGTAACTCATCCCCTCAACATGGGGCGAACCACCGTGATTGCGTAAATCAACCGCCAAAACAGTACGATTGCCTTCTTGAGTACGCGCAAAGGTATACCAGTTATCCAACGCACCCAGCAAACCGTGCAACACCACCAGCGGCGGCGAGTCATTCAAATCGCCATACACACGGTAATTTAACATGCGAAATCCCGCCCTAATTGCGCCACTTCGGTCAAAATGGCAGCGCGTGCTTGCTCACTTAAACCGGGTACGGCGTAAAAAATCCGGTGGTAAACATCTTGAATCCCACAAAATGCCAGCGTTCCATCCGTAACCGGGCGATGGATCAATTGATCCGCATCGGTATCACGGAAAAACTTTTCCGAACTCCCCGCTGTCATTAAAACCACCGCGCGTTGGTGTTTCAACAAACCTTTTAAGCCATCACGCGAATAGGTATACGCCACCCCATTGGTTAAGACATGATCAAACCAGCCTTTCAAAATCGCAGGGCAACCATACCACCACAACGGGTAAATAAAGATTAAACCTTCCGCCCACAATAAATCGGCTTGTTGCTGTTCAATCTTGGCAGGAATATTCCCCGCTTGTAAGGCAGCTAATTCTTCTGCACGTAATACGGGATCAAAATTTTCTGCATACAAATCTTTAACCCGAACCTCGTGCCCTGCTTCTTGTAAGCCAAGGCTGCAATGTTCCAATATCGCGTGATTAAAACTGCTCGGATTCGGGTGAGCATAAACGATCAGGACGCGCATAAAGTGATTTCCAATGAATTATTCTCGGTTTAATGTAAGGTATCGCTGCTGGGCATCGTGCTTTTAAATAATTGCCCAACATCCACCGCATCCAGCGTGTAACTGGCATTGCAAAACTCGCAGGTAATCGTAATGCTGCCTTGGTCTTGCACCAATGCCGTAGCGTCCGTTTCGCCCAAAGAATGCACTAAACTTTCCGCCCGCCCACGACTACAACTGCACTGGAAACGGATAGTAGCAGCATCGAATAACTGCGGCTCTTCCTCATGGAATAAACGGTAAATGGTTTCTTCCGCTGCAAGGGTAATTAACTCCTGCGCGGTTAACGTATCCAGCAACATCGAAGCACGCTGCCAATCTTCATCGCTGGTGTGTTCACGCGGTAAGCGTTGTAACAGCATTCCCGCAGCGGTTTGCCCATTCGCCGTCAGCCATAAACGGGTCGGCAATTGTTCGGAACGTAGGAAATAGTTTTCCAATGCCCCCGCTAAAGAATCCCCATCCAATGGAATAATACTTTGGTAACGCTCTTGTGCATTAGGTGCTTCTAAAGTAATAACCAATTGCCCACTGCCAAACAAAGCCGCAAGGTCTGTTCCTTCTGGCTGGCGATTCCATTGCGCCAAACCCCGTACTGTCCCTTGGCGATTGGCTTGCACCACTAATAAATGGATAGGACCATCCCCACGTACTTGCAAAATCAACGAGCCACTGTGTTTAATGGTGGCAGATAATAAAACGGCTGCGGTTAATGCTTCGCCTAAAATCGCTTGCACGAATGGCGGATAATCAGCACGTTGTAACATTTCCTGCCACGAATTATCTAAATGAACCCACTCACCACGCACACTAGCGCGTTCAAGCATAAATCGTCTTAATGTATCTACCATCATTACATCCACAATGTTGTACATATAGTCCAGAATTTCTTCCTAAAATCGGTCTGATCTGGTAAAAAGACTGCCGTTTTGGGAGCAACACCAAGTTAGCATACAAGTTCGCTTGCCCAAAGTGATTGTGGTTGCTACATTTAGCAGATTCTTTCCGGGGTATCCAGCCGATGTCCCGATGGTGGAATAACAACGACCACACAGGATGTGTTCAAGCATTCCCTATTTTTAGCTTAAGCCGGATTAACTAAATTATGTTCAGAGCCATTTCAGGTTTATTTTCCAATGATATATCCATCGACCTGGGCACTGCGAATACCCTGATCTATATGCGCGGCAAAGGCATCGTGCTGGACGAGCCTTCTGTTGTTGCTATCCGTCAGGATCGTGGCCCCGGCGGCCCCAAATCCATTGAGGCCGTTGGCATCGAAGCCAAAAAAATGCTTGGTCGCACCCCTGAAAATATTACTGCAATCCGCCCGATGAAAGACGGTGTTATTGCTGATTTCACCTACACGGAAAAAATGCTGCAACACTTCATTCGTAAAGTGGATGCAGGTCGTATTCTCCGCCCAAGCCCTCGTGTGGTTATTTGCGTACCGTGCGGTGCAACACAAGTCGAACGCCGTGCTATTAAAGATTCCGCTTTGGGCGCAGGCGCACGCAAAGTATTCCTGATTGAAGAACCAATGGCAGCCGCTATCGGTGCAGGCATTCCGGTTGATGAAGCCGTTGGCTCAATGGTACTCGACATTGGCGGTGGTACTTCCGAAGTGGCCATTATGTCATTGCGCGGTATTGTTTACTCCGCTTCTGTCCGTATCGGTGGCGACCGTTTAGACGATGCCATTATCAGCTACGTCCGCCGTAACTACGGTATGCTGATTGGTGAAGCCACTGCCGAACGCATCAAATGTGAAATTGGTTCGGCGTATCCGGGCAAAGAACTGCTGGAAATCGAAGTCAAAGGGCGTAACCTGTCCGAAGGCGTACCACGCAGTTTCACTTTGACCAGTAACGAAATCCTCGAAGCCCTGCAAGAGCCGCTGTTTGGCATTGTCAGTGCGGTAAAAACGGCTCTCGAACAAACCCCTCCCGAATTAGCTGCCGACGTTGCTGACCGTGGGATCGTGTTAACGGGCGGTGGTGCATTACTGCGCGACCTTGACCGCTTACTGATGGAAGAAACAGGGATTCCCGTGGTTATCGCAGATGACCCATTAACATGCGTGGCGCGTGGTGGCGGCAAAATCTTGGAAATCATGGAAGAAGAAGGCGTTAACTTCCTCGCCACTGACTAATAATTACGAGAATAAAAGCCAGATAGCACAGCGGAGGCAGCCATTAACGACATTAACTACCACGCCACGCCGGGGTTTTCCTTCCGGTTTATGGCACTGTTTCTCGGTGCATTAACGCTGATGGCTATCGACTATCGCAACCCGGATGCTTTGCGTCCGGTGCGAACAGCGTCCCTCATGTTAGTTTACCCCTTACTGGTAAGCGTTGATTCCCCGCACCGTTTTTACAACCGCACGGCAGGCTTCTTTTCCTCACAAGCTGAATTAGCTACCGAAAACGCACAGCTTAAAGAACAAATACAAACTTACGCCGCGCAGCAAAGTATTATCAGCACCATTCAAGAAGAAAATACCCACCTACGCTCCATGCTGAATTCAGCACCCAGTGCCAGTTACAACTTCAGTTTGGCGGAAATTTTAGAAACGGCCAGCGACCGTGTGCGTGGCTTAGTCGTGCTCAACAAAGGTTCTAAGGACGGCGTTTACGAAAGCCAAGTGGTGCTATCGGGTGAAAACATTTACGGACAAGTGGTTGAAGTCACCTCCTTCAGCTCGAAAGTCTTGCAACTGATAGACCGCGAACATACTCTGCCAGTACGTAATCAACGCACCGGAGTACGCGCCTTAGCCAATGGCATGGGGCGCGGTCAACCGCTCGAAATTAAAAACCTGCCCAGTAATAGCGACGTAAAAGAAGGTGATATTTTCGTTTCTTCTGGCTTAGGCGGCTTGTACCCGCCCGGTTTTCCGGTGGCGAAAGTCATCCCACAAGGCGTTGAATTTAAGCAAGGGGCATCATTTGCCACCATTAAAGCCGAACCGTTGGTCAATTACGAAGCCACCCGTGACGTATTGCTAATCTGGCGTAAACCGGGCGTACCCGAACCAACCCCATTACCCCCTCCTCCCGCTACTGCCCCTGACAGCAGCGCAACGCCAGCGACAGAAACACCTACCACAGGTGACACCGCAACCGCTACCCATAAGGATGAGAAGGCAAAGGGTGCTGTCGAGGGACATAAAACGAAAACTGAGCATAAAACCGATAAAAACCAGCAGGGAGGTTCGCACTAAATGCTGACCAAAGAACCACGCTTTCCCGGAGCCGTTTTGGTTACGCTGCTGATCGCGATTATTTTGACCATTATTCCGCTAAACGAGCAGATGAATGCATGGCGACCGGAATGGATTGTGTTAACCCTTGTGCATTGGGGTTTAGTCATCCAAGACCGTACCAGCTTAGTTATTACGTTTTTAGTGGGGTTGGCAGTTGACACTTTGTACGGCTCAATGCTGGGGCAACACGCACTGGGTTTTGTCATGGTGACATACATTGCAGTACGCCTTGGCTTACGCATGAGCCCAGAATCCTTCCTGCAACAAATTGCACTGTTAAGTGCTGTGCTGGTCTTGTACCTGCTGTCTAACCTGTGGACACAAGGCGTTACGGGCAATAGTGGTGGCGGGTTACTCTATTGGGCATCGCTCTTTAGCAGTGTATTGATCTGGCCGGTTTATCACGCCCTGTTAGGGTATTTTCATGTACAACGCAAAGCTATCTAAGTAAAAACGCTGCGTAGAAACAGGTGAATTATCCCTGCCCTTGCAGTTTTGTTACTGTGACCCCAAATAGTACATGCCCTGATCAACGAGGAATAACACATGACCGCGACAAATGCCTGCAAGGAACTCCCCTGCGCAGCCATGCCAGACGTTGCCAAGCAGCCGCATACCGGCCCTAAAGGGACGCTTAATTGGGTCGGAATGAGCCAGATTGAATTGCCCCTATTCGTGCAAAATCAACAAGGTGGTAGAATTCAAATGCTGGCGCGGGTGCAAGCCTACGTCAACCTGACCGACCCCAATAGCAAAGGTATCCACATGTCGCGCCTGTACGTGGCATTAGACAATATGCTGGCAATGCAGGATTTAACCCCTGAAGTGTTACGTAACACGATTCACCAGTTTGTCGATTCCCACCAAGGTTTGAGTGACGCGGCGTATTTGGAATGCCGTTTCGACTACTTTGAACGCCGTAACTCATTACTCAGCGACAATAGCGGCTGGAAAAACTACCCCGTGCGGGTTGCTGCCAGCTTGCGTAAAGGGCAAATCGACACGGAAATCAGTGTGGAAGTCCCCTACTCATCCACTTGCCCGTGTTCCGCTGCTTTAGCCCGTCAGCTAATCCAAGAAGGTTTCCGCGAAACCTTTGGGCACGATGTCACAACCGTTGATGCGCAAAGTGTGTACGATTGGCTGGGAACACCCCAAGGTATCCGTGCCACACCGCATAGCCAACGCAGTATTGCGCAAGTTAAAGTAAAACTGGGCGAAAAGGTACGCAACTTACCCATTACCAGCCTGATTGACTGCGTAGAACACGCACTGCAAACCCCTGTGCAAGCCACCGTAAAACGTGAAGATGAACAAGAATTCGCCCGTTTGAATGCCGCCAATTTAATGTTCTGCGAAGATGCCGCACGACGGATCAAGAGCGCGTTGAACGATGACATTTCCGTGCGTGACTTTTGGGTACGGGTAAATCACATGGAAAGCCTGCACGCACACGATGCGGTTTCGGTGGTAGTTAAAGGCATCGACGGCGGCTATCGGGATGATCCGCAAGAATATATTCACCCGACATGAAATAGACACAAGGCTTGGGCAAACTTAGGCAATAGATAAAATTCTGTGGATAAGCACGGTTTGCCCTTGAATTTCCTCTTACTACGTGCATCAAGATGCATTACAATCGCCCCCTTATCCGCAGCTCCTGCGCTTTTCATTGAGATATGGACAAATGACTGACTTAACACTTTACCGGAATATCGGCATTTTCGCCCACGTTGACGCGGGCAAAACCACCACAACCGAGCGTATCCTGAAACTGACGGGCAAAATCCACAAGCTGGGTGAAGTACACGACGGTGCTGCGACCACTGACTTCATGGTACAAGAACAAGAACGCGGGATTACCATCCAATCTGCGGCAACCACTTGCTTTTGGAAAGGTCATCGTTTCAACATCATCGATACCCCAGGGCACGTTGACTTCACCATCGAAGTTTACCGTTCACTGAAAGTTCTCGACGGCGGTGTTGGCGTATTCTGCGGTTCTGGCGGTGTTGAACCTCAGTCCGAAACCAACTGGCGTTATGCGAACGAATCCAAAGTTGCGCGGGTTATCTACATCAATAAACTCGACCGTATCGGTGCTGACTACTACCGCGTCGTAAAACAAGTTGAAGAAGTACTCGGTGCACGCCCACTGCCAATGACGCTGCCTATTGGTATCGAAGACAACTTCATTGGTGTTGTTGATCTGTTAACCCGTAAAGCATGGGTTTGGGACAACTCTGGCGACCCAATGAATTACACCATCCAAGACGTTCCGGCGGATATGGAAGGTCTGGTTGAAGAATGGCGTGAAAAACTCATCGAAACTGCGGTTGAGCAAGACGATGACATGATGGAAATGTACTTAGGTGGCGAAGAACCCGCTATCGAAGACATCAAACGTTGCATCCGTAAAGGCACGATTGCAATGGACTTCTTCCCAACGTTTGCAGGCTCTTCCTTCAAAAACAAAGGCGTACAGTTAGTACTGGACGGCGTTGTTGACTACCTGCCAAACCCAATGGAAGTTAAGCCACAACCAGAAACTGACATCGAAGGCAACCCAACAGGCGAATACGCTATCGTTGATGCTAACCGTCCGTTACGTGCACTGGCGTTCAAAATCATGGACGACAAATACGGCGCATTGACCTTTACCCGTATCTACTCCGGTACGATGAAAACAGGCGACACCATCCTCAACACTTACACAGGTAAAACCGAACGTGTAGGGCGCATGGTGGAAATGCACGCTGACGACGCAAATGCCATCGACTTCGCACAAGCAGGTGACATTATCGCGTTGGTTGGTCTGAAAAACGTGCAAACGGGTCATACCCTGTGCGATCCGAAAAACCCTGCCACACTCGAACCAATGGTCTTCCCTGATCCGGTTATCTCTTTGGCAATTTCACCCAAAAACAAAGCGGGTGCGGAGAAAATGGGTGTCGCGCTGAACAAAATGGTCAAAGAAGACCCTTCATTCCGCGTTGAAACTGACCAAGAAACAGGTGAAACCATCCTCAAAGGCATGGGCGAACTGCACTTGGACATCAAAGTCGACATCTTGCTGCGTACTCACGGTGTTGAAGTTAACATCGGTAAACCACAAGTTGCTTACCGCGAATCCATCACTGCACGCATCGAAGACAGCTACACCCACAAAAAACAATCGGGTGGTTCTGGTCAATACGGTAAAATCGATTACACCATCGAACCTAACGAAACAGGCGCGGGTTATGCGTTTGAATCCGTGGTTGTGGGCGGCTCTGTACCCCGCGAATTCTGGCCAGCAATCGACAAAGGCTTTAAAGAAAGCATGGTAAAAGGTCCATTGGCTGGCTACCCTGTGGTTGACGTAAAAGTTACCCTGCGCGAAGGTGCGTACCACGCGGTTGACTCCTCAGCCATCGCGTTTGAAATTGCGGCGAAAGGCGGCTACCGTCAAACCATGCCCAAAGCGGGTCCACAAATCCTTGAGCCAATCATGAAAGTTGACGTATTCGCGCCAGACTCTCACGTTGGTGACGTAATTGGTGACTTGAACCGCCGCCGTGCGATGATCAAATCCCAAGATACCGCGCCTATCGGTGCACGTATCAAGGCTGACGTACCTTTGAGCGAAATGTTTGGTTACATCGGCGACCTGCGTACCATGACTTCCGGTCGTGGTCAGTTCTCGATGGAATTCTCACATTACTCTGCGTGCCCGAAATCGGTATCCGATCAGGTTATCAAAGAAGCACAAGAGCGTAAGAAAGCGTTGGAAGCTGAAAAGTAATTCCACGCCTTACCGCGAAGAAATCCCCGCCGCGTGCGGGGATTTTTGTTAGTAGCGGTCTAAAAAATCAAGCACGTAAACGGGCTAGAACTTGACTGGCTTTCTGCTGGTTACGCGCTACGACGCTGGGCTTATCCGCCAAATACGCTTCAATGTCCTGCGTTGCCTGCAACTGATCGTTAAACGCTGCTTGTTGCCGCTTTACTCGCGCTAACGAATCCTGCATCAGCACGAAACTGTCACTGCAACTGCTCACTTGATACGTCAATTTACCCATTGCTTGCTGCGCGTGCGTCGTTGCCTGCACCATACGTAATTCCGTGCGGTAATGTTCCAACTGACGTGAAGCGGCTTTCAAGGTTTGCAGCAAACTTTGTTCATACGCCACTAATTGGGTGTATTTCTGCTGTAAGTCTTCCACCCAGCTTTCCTGCTGTGCCAAGGCTTCCGCCAATGCCAATGCGCCTACTTCGTCTGCTTGCTGTAATTGGCTACGGATAGTGTTTTCTTTTTCTTGTATGGCATGTTTTTGCGCGTCCAATTGCCGCTGTAAGCGTAATTTTTCTGCCATTACCTGCACCAAATGCCGTTTAGCCTGATGCAAATGGGTTTCGCATTCGTAAATTTCCTGCGCCAAAATCCGCTGGGCATTGGCATCCACAGCAGTTTCTAAGACTTCGCGTGTACCACCGCGCACCGCTGTGGCTAGTTTTTCAAGTAAATAACGCATCATTCAACCTCCCTACTCCGCAAATTCTTTCAAAATTTTGTTGGTTTTCGCTTCGTTAATACGATTCAACAAGCGTTGCGCTTCGTAATCATCGCGCAAGGTTTTCGACAACATAATGGTAGAACTGACCAGAAACAGCGAATTCAATGCCAAATAACCTTTGGTCAATAAACTGCCTTCCATGAAGAATACAAACGCCCCCATTGCGGCTAAGGCGATAGCGAATGTGAGCTTGACGAAAAACGTCCAACTGCTGCTGTTGGGTAAAGTGAGTGAGTCATTCATGTCCTATTCCTTACCTTGTTATTCGGGGCTGGTTGCAAACAAGGTTAGGAAAAGGTCGTAATAAACTCAACTAAAGCAAATGAAGTCGAAACAGACAATGCATAACGTAGTGGAATTCAATACTATTCTGTAAAGGGGATGGCATCACTTTCCCCGCCCGACCATTTTCATGACTACGACAAAGAACACGGGGACGAAGAAAATTCCCAGCAAGGTTGCAGCGATCATACCGCCCATGACACCCGTGCCGACGGAATGTTGGCTACCCGAACCCGCGCCCGTACTGATTACCAGTGGCAATACACCTAAGATGAAGGCAAACGAGGTCATGAGAATCGGGCGTAAGCGAATGCGTACCGCTTCCAGCGTGGCTTCGATTAACCCTTTGCCGTGTTGCATCAGTTCTTTGGCGAATTCGACAATCAAGATGGCATTTTTCGCGGATAAACCAATGGTGGTGAGCAAACCGACCTGAAAATAAATGTCATTATTTAAACCTCGGAAGTACGTCGCCAACAATGCGCCCACCACACCCAGCGGTACAACCAACATGACAGAAAACGGAATCGACCAACTTTCGTACAACGCCGCTAAAGCAAGGAATACCACTAAAATCGAAATGGCGTATAAAAACGGGGCTTTGCCACCAGAGGCTTTTTCCTGATACGACATGCCCGACCATTCGTAACCGATGCCGGAAGGCAAATCTTGAATGAAACCGTCCACCAAATCCATCGCCGTGCCGGAACTCACCCCCATTGCAGGCGTACCCGTAATTTGCACCGACGACATGCCGTTAAATCGTTCCAGCAAGGGCGAACCGTATACCCAACGCCCCTTGGCAAAGGTCGAAAACGCCACCATTTCACCACTGCTGTTACGCACATACCAACGGTTGAGGTCGTCCGGTAACATACGGCTTTCTGCCACACCTTGTACGTAAACCTTTTTTACCCGCCCTTTGTCGATGAAATCGCTGATGTACGTCCCGCCCCACGCGGTTGACAGCGTGTCATTGATGCTGGCAACCGTTACTCCCATCGTGCCAGCTTGGGCAATGTCGAGATCGATTTGGTATTGCGCGGTGTCTTCTTGCCCGTTGGCTCGCACACCGGATAAACGCGGCTCTTGCGTGGCTTTTTTCAGCAATTCATCGCGCGCCGCCATTAAGGCTTCGTGCCCTAAACCAGCGCGGTCTTGCAGTTGCAAATCAAAACCGGACGCATTACCCAACCCGCGAATCACGGGCGGCGCGGTGGGAATCACTTTCGCATCACGGATAC
>CAZJDN010000068.1:0-10951 GCA_964544775.1 uncultured Thiothrix sp. | reverse complement strand
CCTGAACCTGTACTACCACCAGTATTATTTCCTTGAGCATTCAATAAAGAAATGACTTGTTGCAATAATGAAACCAATGCTTGCGGATTCTTAGTTAAAGCATCTAAGGGGAAAGATGAAAAAGGATTCGTGCTGCAATTGCTGCTTTTAGGGCTACTTGCTGTATTTGTATTGTTTCCACATCCAGCACTGCTGTAATTGTATCCACTCAACCGATCAATGGTTGTCATAATAAACTCCTTGTAGTGACTTGTTTATATTCACCTCATACCGTGTCGAAACAACTAACGAGGCAACACCCGTTTACGCACGGATAGCGCAAAACATAAGTGGTCAACGCGGTACACACTATCAATTTCTATGCAAGCGGCAAGCAATGTAAGACAAGCGGGTAGAAGCAAAATAGACATTAAGAATATTTTTCGACCAGATTCATTGCCTTATCCAATTATCGTGTCAAACAGCCCGACTATTCCCCCGCAAAATTCGCTTAAAGCGCGTGAATGGTATGCTTAAATCGCCTAATGACTTTTATGTAATCTAGCGATGAAAAAGAAAACTAGCCAAATTCACGTTGTCCATATCATTACCAGTTTATCGGCAGATGGAACTGCGGCTATGTTGTATAAACTGCTCACACATACTGACCGCAGTTGTTTTTTTCCGGTTGTCATTTCATTGGATGACGATAATAGCCGCGCTGAAAGAATTCGGGCGCACGGTATTCCAGTTCATTGCCTAAATATGGCCAATAGCCTCAGTTCTGGCTGGCATGTATTACGCTTAGTGCGTTTATTGCGTGAGTTAACACCGGACGTTTTACAAGGTTGGATGTATCACGGTAATTTAGCCGCATCCATTGCAAATATGGCATTATCCAATCGTTATCCGGTTTTTTGGAATATCCGCCAAACGTTATATGGGCTTAATACTGAACCCACGGCAATGCAATGGGCAATTCGACTTTCTGCAAAACGCTCCAATAAACCAGACCGCATCTTATACAATTCTTACCGCGCCGCCGAACAACACGCTGATTTTGGTTTTAAAGAAAACAATGCACATATTATTCCCAATGGTTTTGATACTAATTTATTTTCCCCTAATCAATACAGCCGTGCAACTACTCGTCAAAGTTTGAATATTCCTGCTGATGCATTTGTTATTGGCATGGTTGCACATTACCACCCAATGAAAAATCATGCTTTATTTTTTGAAGCCGCCAATCTTTTAAATAAACACCAAAAGAATGTCCACTTTATTCTAGCAGGGCGCGATATTACCAGTAGCAATCGGGAGATTTATTTACTGCTGAAACGTTATCCGCAATTGCAAGATAAAATACACGTAACAGGTGAACGCAAAGACATTCCTGCGTTATTAAATGCCTTGGATTTATTTACGTTAACCTCGACTTATGGTGAAGGCTTTTCTAATGTCATTGGCGAAGCAATGGCCTGTGGTATCCCGTGTATTGCGACTGATGTTGGTGATATTCCGCGCATTATTGGCAATACGGGGCATATTTTGCAAGACAATACGCCTTCCGCCCTCGCCTTTGCGTGGTTGGAATGGATTCACGCTGGGGAAACATGGCGGCATGAACAAGGGCAGCGAGCCATTCAACGCATTCGCCGGGATTATAATATCCGCGCCATTACTGCCCAATATCAGGAAATGTATTTAGCGGCAGCACAAGAAACCTGCGCCACCGCAACAACTCAATTGGGCATAAAAAAGGATTCATCAAACATTTCAATGAAACGTTTAGCTTGAGGCGTAAAGAATTTACCGCGCCGCACAATTAAACCGTAACTACGTGCGGGGAAATAGCCGCGTAAAGGAATCGCTTTAACCCGCTCATTGCCCGTTAGGCATACTTCCGTCACGATGGAAACACCCAGCCCCATTTCGACGTACTTTTTCACAATTTCCCAACCGCCTGCTTCCATTGCAACGGAATAAGGCACATCATTTTGACGGAAAATCGTATCAACCATGCGCCAAGTACTCATATTACGTGGCGGTAAAATCAAACCATAAGGGCTAATGTCTTCCAGCAAAACTTCGGACATATTCGCCAATGGGTGATCTTCAGCGGTAATGAGTATGGAATTAAACGACACAAATGGGTGGTAAATAATGCCTTCGGGCACTTGCAACAATGGCCCTACGGCTAAATCCACTTGGTCTTCTAAGAGCATTTTCATGCCACTTTGCCCTGCCACATTATGCAAATTAATGCGGATACCGGGGTAAATGGCATGGAAACGTTTCAAATATTCTGGCAAAACATACAAAGCCGTGGATTGCCCAGCGGCGATATTTAATTCGCCCTTTTCCATCTTACCCAAGTTGGCGGCAAAGGTATCTTTCAAAGAATCAATGCCCGCCGCAATCGGCTGCACCAACTGGTAAAGAATCTTGCCTTCCGGGGTTAAACGAATGCTTGGTCCTCGCCGTTCCAATAACTGCTCACCCATTTCACGTTCAAGTGCTTGGATTTGCAAAGAAACTGTGGGTTGACTGATGTGTAATTGCTCGGCGGCATGGGTGATATTTTCTTTTTGCGCAACCACGCAAAACGTGCGTAACAGTTTATAGCGGGTTTGCTTGTAGTAGTGCATTGCCAACGTGTTATAGCCTCCTTGAAATATTTAACTATTGTGCAACACAATAGTAATAATTGAAACAATTGATTTTTTTCATTGTTCTTTTTTCGGTATCTTACGCCCCAGTTAAACGTTCACATCGAATGTTTATCTCATGCTAACTGTGGTGCTTGCGGCATCTTAAGATGGGTGCCGCTCTTTTATCCTCCCCCTCCTCTGTGAAACAATCCCCCCAATAAAATACAGTAAGGGTATAAACCTTTTCCAATCGCGACTTACGGAGACTGCACAATGGCAGATTATATTCTTTGGTTTGACCAATTGGGGATGCACGATGTTAGCATCGTCGGTGGCAAAAATGCCTCATTAGGAGAAATGATCAGCAATCTAGCAAACGTTGGGGTCAGTGTACCAAACGGCTTTGCAACCACAACCCTTGCTTACCAAGATTTTATCCATGCTGATGGGTTGGCTGATCGCATCAATGCGTTATTGAATTCCTTAGACGTTGACGACATCCATGCTTTAACCAATGCGGGCAAAACCATTCGCGGTTGGTTAATGGATGCGCCACTGCCTACACAATTGCTCGATGCAGTCACCGAAGCCTACCACAAATTGGCCGCAGGTTCAGGCGATACTGCGTCGTTTGCGGTACGTTCTTCCGCTACCGCAGAAGATTTACCCGATGCCTCTTTCGCAGGTCAACAAGAAACCTTCCTCAATGTACGCGGCTTGGATAATGTGATCGCGGCAATCAAGGAAGTGTTTGCTTCTTTATACAATGACCGTGCGATTGCTTACCGCGTGCATCAAAATTTTGAGCATGACAAAGTATTCCTGTCTGCGGGTATCCAAAAAATGGTACGCAGCGACATCGGTGCTAGCGGCGTTATGTTTACGTTGGATACTGAATCTGGCTTCCGTGATGCGGTCTTCGTCACAGGCGCGTATGGTTTAGGCGAAACCGTGGTACAAGGCGCGGTCAACCCCGACGAATTTTACGTTTACAAACCGAATGTGGAAGCAGGTCGCCCGGCAATTTTATCGCGTCGCTTAGGCTCAAAAGCGATTGAAATGATTTACGCTGCTACCGCTGGTGACGCACACAATAAAGCAACATTAACACGCAATGTCGATGCCGAACGCAGCCAACGTTTTTGCGTTACGGATGAACAAGTCGAATCGTTAGCTCGCCAAGCCTTGATTATCGAAAAACATTACGGTCGCCCAATGGACATCGAGTGGGCATTGGATGGCGGCGACGGCAAACTGTACATCGTTCAAGCACGCCCTGAAACCGTAGAAAGCCGCGCTTCTGCCACCATTATTGAACGTTACCAGCTCAAAGCCAAAAGCGAAGTATTAGCGGAAGGTCGCGCCATTGGGCAAAAAATCGGTCAAGGTCCTGCACGCATTATTATGAGCATCGACCAAATGAACGAAGTCCAAGAAGGCGATGTACTCGTAACCGACATGACCGACCCAGACTGGGAACCGATCATGAAACGCGCTTCGGCTATCGTTACCAACCGTGGTGGGCGTACTTGCCACGCCGCGATTATTGCGCGTGAAATGGGCATCCCCGCCGTTGTTGGTTGTGGCGATGCCACCCGCCGCGTCAAAGCAGGTGACGAAATTACAGTTTCCTGCGCAGAAGGCGATACAGGCTTTATTTACAAAGGTTTATTGCCGTTTGAATGCCGTACCGCAGACACAGGCAACCTGCCAGACCTGTCAGTCAAAATCATGATGAACGTGGGCAACCCTTCACGGGCGTTTGCTTTCTCACGTCTACCCAACGCTGGCGTAGGTTTGGCACGGTTGGAATTCATCATTAACAATACCATCGGCATTCACCCCAAAGCCCTGATGGAGTTTGATAATTTGCCAGCGGATTTAAAAGCCAAAATCGGGGCAAAGATTGCAGGTTACGCTAGCCCAGTGGATTTCTATGTGGAAAAACTGGTCGAAGGCATTAGCACGTTGGCTGCCGCTTACGCACCACACAAAGTCATTGTGCGTATGTCTGACTTCAAATCCAACGAATACGCCAACCTATTAGCGGGTGATCGTTACGAACCGCACGAAGAAAACCCAATGATCGGTTATCGCGGTGTGTCACGTTACCTGTCCGAATCGTTCCGCGATTGCTTTGAATTGGAATGCCGCGCTCTGCGCAAAGTACGTAACGACATGGGTTTGACCAATGTTGAAGTAATGATTCCATTCTGCCGCACGTTGGAAGAAGCCCAACAAGTCACCGAACTGTTAGCAACGCAAGGCATTAAACGCGGCGAAAACGGTTTGCGTTTGATCATGATGTGCGAAATCCCATCCAACGCCGTGTTGGCGGAAGAATTCCTCGAATACTTCGACGGTTTTTCCATCGGTTCAAACGACATGACCCAATTGTCATTGGGCTTAGACCGCGACTCTGGATTGATTGCACACCTGTTCGATGAGCGTAACCCAGCGGTGAAAAAACTGCTGAAAATGGCGATTGAAGCGTGCAAAAAACAAGGTAAATACATCGGCATTTGCGGTCAAGGACCATCCGATTACCCTGACTTTGCGGTATGGTTGCACGAACAAGGCATTAGCAGCATCTCGCTGAACCCGGATACCGTGGTTGATACCTGGTTGCATTTGGCTAGCCTCGACGAAGCCCAACCTGCATGAGTACGGAATGTTGTTATCGCCAACGGACAGTGTTTTACCTGTCCGACCGCACAGGGATTACCGTCGAAACACTGGCTCACACCTTGTTGACCCAGTTCGACGGCATTCGCTGGCACAAAATCAGCATTCCATTCATTGATTCGGTTGAAAGAGCACAAAATGCCGCGCAGCAAATCAATGCTGCCGCAATCAAAGACGGTTGCCGCCCCTTGGTTTTCAGCACCTTAGTTGAACCAACCATTCGCGCACCGATTGAAGCGGCTAACTGCGCCATTTATGACTTTTTCGACCGTTTCATTGACTCAATGGAAAAGGAATTGGGGCAACAATCTTCGCACGCGATTGGTCGTTCCCACGGCATGAGTGACGCAGCCTCGTACACCAAACGCATTGCCGCCGTAAACTTTGCGCAAACCAATGACGATGGGGTAAGCGCGAAAAGTTTTAACCAAGCCGATATTATTCTGGTGGGCGTATCCCGTTCTGGCAAAACTCCCGCCTGCTTGTATTTGGCATTGCAGTATGGCATTTACGCGGCGAATTACCCGCTAACGGAGGAAGACATGGACGCTACCTCCTTACCACCTGCGTTGCGTCCGTTCAAAAATAAGCTGTTTGGCTTGACCATCTCAGCGGAACAATTGCATAAAATCCGCCAAGAACGTAAACCTAACAGCCGTTATTCCTCGCTGGCGCAGTGCCAAAAAGAGTTGGAATGGCAACAAAACTTGTATCAGCGCGAAAAAATCCCCTTCATTGACACAACTGCCACTTCGGTTGAAGAAATCTCCACCATTATCCTCAATCGCAGCGGCTTAAAACGTCAACTGTACGGCGAATAAAGCGCAATCGCCAACATGGAACAGCCCTCGGAAAAGTGCGACAATACGCGCTTTTCCTTTGGGTGTAAGGCTATGACGGCTCAAATCATTGATGGCAAGAAAGTGGCTGCCGACGTGCGTGCCGAAGTCAAACAGCGCGTGGCAGAACGCTTAGCACAAGGCAAACGCCGCCCTGGGCTTGCGGTCATACTGATCGGCTCTGATCCCGCTTCCCAAGTGTATGTCAATCACAAACGCAAAGCCTGTGAAGAAGTCGGCATCCTATCCCGCTCCTACGACCTTCCCGCAAATACCACCCAACACGAACTGATCGAATTAGTCAACGGGTTAAACAACGACCCCACTATCGACGGCATTTTGGTGCAATTACCCCTACCCGCCCATTTAGATTCCTCGCTGATTATTGAGCAAATTAACCCCAGCAAAGACGTAGACGGCTTCCACCCAACTAACGTCGGGCGTTTAACCTTACGCATTCCCAGCCTACGCCCTTGCACCCCATATGGTGTGATGCGTTTGCTCGAAAGCACAGGTGAAACGTTCAAAGGTCGTCATGCAGTCATCGTCGGTGCGTCCAATATCGTCGGTCGTCCAATGGCGTTGGAATTGTTGCTCGCGGGTGCAACGGTCAGCGTTACCCACCGTTTTAGTGGTGTGTTAACGGCGGATTTAGTCCGCCAAGCTGACATTGTAATCGCTGCGGTTGGCAAACCGGGCCTAGTCAAAGGTGAATGGATTAAACAAGGGGCTACGGTGATTGATGTTGGCATCAACCGCCTTGCCGATGGCAAACTGGTGGGCGATGTGGAATACGCTAAAGCTGCCGAACGTGCCGCATGGATTACCCCTGTTCCGGGCGGCGTTGGACCAATGACCGTTGCCATGCTCATGCAAAATACCCTAGAAGCCTGCGCAAAACATTCGTTCTAAACCCCAAAAAAAGAAGGCATCCAAAAGGATGCCTCAATTTTATTTTTCTCTAGGTAGCACGGGTAGGTTGGGTTTTAGTTTTTAGTCACCACGAGCCTATACCGTTAGTTTTATAATTGCGCTTAATGGCACAGAGTCTGGTACACAAACGCAACTTTTACCATTAAGAATTACTTATTGGTTTGTGCCTTTAACTTATTGATTGTTTCCGCATCAAGCACGCCGGACTCTTGTAAACGACGGATAACAGGTGCTGGCAAACAAACGATTTCTGATTTTTGCGCACTTGCATCACCTTCAACCATGCCGCCACATTTTTGACGCTTACGGTCGCCTTCTTTGGTAGTCGCAGGGTCAAGTTTCAATTTGGATGCATCCACCCAGCCGTTTTGCCCCGCCCAACGCACGTATTCCATTGCGAATTTACCTGCTTCAGCGCGTTGCCCCAATTTAGCAACCCACGTTGCATTGTGTGGAATCTCAACCGCAATCGCTTCGCTGCCTTTATCCACATACATCATCAAACTTTCACCCGCAACCAACTTTTCTACCTCGAAAATGGGTACAGAGTGGAATACAGCACCTTTAGCCGTTTCAGGATAACCACAGCATTCTTTATCTTCTACTTTCGGGTCAGCCATACATTGGCGGCGAGCATTAGCAACATTCGTCGCTTCTTGGTCAAACGCTAAAGCATCGGATAAAACCCAACCCGTTTGATCATCCCAACTAATTTTTTCCCAAACAGCATTATCAACGGTTTTTTGCGCATTACGACGGACAATCCACGTCGCATTGTGCGGAATATTCACAATGACCTCTTTACCCGGCTCTCGATACATTTTCAAGACATTGCCTGCTGTCATGTTCTGTACACGGTAAATCAAGGTACTATCAGAAGGCAAAGTAAGTGCCGCCTGAGTAATCATCGGAGCAGCAAACAATAAGATACCCGCTGCAAAAGCCAATACTGGCTTTATTGTCATTCCTTTAGTCATCATAATTAAATCAACCTCCGACAATGATCCCCGCCTGACTACAGGGAGTCACCTTAAACAAAGCTAAAAACGACGCAGATTGGAAATGGGGCTTTCCGCACACGTCACATTCCGATACTCAGTGTAGATTAAAATACGCTACCTTTTTAACACAACGGCACGTATTGAACCCATTTGTTGTGTTTTGTGCCACAAGTTGTAAAAAGGTTACATTACAGTATAGCCGAGAACGCTAACAATTGTTTCCCGCAGGCGCAAGGAACATGGCATCACCGTAGCTAAAAAAGCGATAACCTTGACGAACGGCATGTTGGTAACTGTGCAAAATGGTATCATAGCCGGAAAATGCAGCAACTAACATCAATAATGTTGATTCAGGCAAATGGAAATTGGTGATCATGCGATCAACCACTTTGAACTGATAACCGGGGGTAATGAATAAACGTGTATCCCCTTGATACGGTTGCAAACTACCCTGCTGTGCTGCACTTTCCAAACTGCGCACAGACGTAGTACCCACAGCAACCACCCGTCCACCTCGCGCCTTACACGCAGCAACCGCTTGGCAAACTTCAGGGGAAACGTCCACGTATTCGGCGTGCATAATGTGCTGCGACAAATCCTGCACACGCACAGGTTGGAATGTCCCTGCCCCAACGTGTAACGTTACTGCCGCAGTTTCCACCCCTTTAGCCCGCAACGCGGCTAATAACGCCTCATCAAAATGCAAACCAGCGGTAGGTGCTGCCACCGCCCCCGGCTGTTGCGCAAAGACCGTTTGATAGCGTTCACGATCCTCTAAAGTATCTTGACGCTCAATATACGGCGGCAATGGCATATGCCCATACTGCTCTAACAGCGTCAGAACACTAGCTTCGTGCAAAAACATTACTTCAAACAAATCGCCCTGCCGACCTGTCACTTCGGCATCCAGCGCATTTTCCAGACGTAAACGTGTTCCCGCTTTGGGAGCTTTACTCGCACGAATATGCGCCAATGCTAAATGTTCATTCAGCACGCGCTCAATCAATACCTCCACTTTGCCACCAGAGCATTTTTGCCCGTGTAAACGCGCTGGAATTACCCGCGTATTATTGAATACCAACAAATCACCGGGCTGGATTAGCACTTGCACATCGGTAAAATTGCCATCACGCAATGAACCACTTGCACCATCTACAATCAATAGACGGCTCGCAGTACGTTCTGCCAGCGGTTGAGAGGCAATTAATTCAGGGGGTAAATCGTAGTAAAAGTCACTTAGTTGCATAGTGCGCGTATGATAGCAGATTTATGCAAAAAAACTGTCGACAAATGCAAAAAACCTCCCTATAATGCGCGTCTCTTAGCCGGGATGGCGGAATCGGTAGACGCAGCGGATTCAAAATCCGCCGATGGTGACATTGTGCGAGTTCGAGTCTCGCTCCCGGCACCAATATTTAAAAAAGCTCAAGTTTCAAACACTTGGGCTTTTTTTATGCCTCACGCACTAACCCGCGACCAACCCAACCATGTACCGTAAAGCCTTGCATTACATTCGCGCACTCGCCATTGCCTTGTTTGACGACATGCACCAAGGCAGCATTACTTTGCGTGCAATGGGGCTGGTTTACACCACACTATTGTCCCTTGTCCCTCTACTTGCCTTGAGCTTTTCGGTTTTAAAAGGCTTTGGCATCCATAACTTGATGGAACCTTTCTTACTGCGCCTCTTGACCCCGCTGGGTGATAAAGCAACGGAACTCACCCACCAAGTGCTAGGCTTCGTGGACAATGTGCAAGTGGGCGTATTAGGCTTTGCAGGTTTGGCAATTTTGCTTTACACCGTGATTTCGCTCATGGAAAAAGTCGAGGAAGCCTTTAATCACGTCTGGCGCGTAAAATACCCTCGTTCACTGTTATCCCAGTTTCGTGATTACCTCAGTTTGGTGTTAGTTGGTCCGATACTGCTTTTCTCTGCCCTTGGCTTATGGAGCTATTTAAGCCACTTGGAAGTAGTGCAATCCATTGCAAACATCGAACCGTTTGGGCAAATCCTCAGTGTTTTGGTGCAAAGCAGCCCCACGTTACTGATCGTGCTGGCATTTACCTTCCTTTACTTATTCATGCCCAATACACGGGTAAAGCCGTGGGCAGCATTTGGTGGGGCATTCTTCGCCGGAATTACTTGGCAAGTAGCAGGCTGGCTGTTTGCCGCTTTTGTGGTGAGTTCGGGGCAACAAACCGCCATTTACTCTATTTTTGCCAGTTTGTTTTTATTCATGCTGTGGTTATACGTTGGCTGGATTATTGTGCTCACTGGCGCACGCTTGGCGTACTACTTTCAATACCCTGATGCGGTGCATTTGCCCCAGCAGCCACTAGAAGCCAGCCTGCAAACCCGCGAACTGCTAGCAACCGCCATTTTGCGTGAAGTCGGACAACGTTTCCTCAACAAACAAGAGCCTGCATCACTGGGGGACTTACACCGTGTTGTGCCAGTACCCCGTTTCTTGCTCGAAAACGCATTAGAAGACCTCGTAAGCTACGCAATTTTAAGCCGCGACGATGAATTTCCCTGCCATTACTTACTGCGCGTTACCCCTGAAAAACTAACGATTGCGGATATTCATCGCTGTTTTTGGCAAGGTAATGAGAAACAACGTAAACAAGCACAGCAAATGCATCAGCAAACAGGTATTTCTGAAACAGACTTAATCAATTTAGGTGCAACACCACACCGTAGCTTGCAAGAATTATTGCTTAGTGAACACCGCTCGCAACCGTAGCGAAAAAGGACATTTTGAAATTGGGGCAAAAAAAAGGGCTGACACTGAGATCAACCCTTTGATATAGATGGCGCATCCGGAAGGATTCGAACCTCCGACCACCTGGTTCGTAGCCAGGT
>CAZJDN010000067.1:4550-11013 GCA_964544775.1 uncultured Thiothrix sp. | reverse complement strand
GATTGCCAAGACATTGTGAAAGCGGTGTCGAATGATCATGCGTTCAAAGCAGCCAACAAAATCGGTGCGGTTAACTCGATTAACTGGGCGCGGGTTGCAGCACAAGTGGTGTATTACTTCAAAGGTTACTTTGCAGCAACCAGCGATAATGCACAGCAAGTCAGTTTCACCGTGCCTTCAGGTAACTTTGGTAACGTTTGTGCGGGGCACATTGCGCGGATGATGGGTTTGCCCATCAAGCATTTGGTGGTGGCAACCAACGAAAACGATGTATTGGATGAATTTTTCCGCACTGGCGTGTACCGTCCTCGTGGTTCGGCGAATACTTACCATACCAGTAGCCCGTCGATGGATATTTCCAAAGCGTCGAATTTTGAACGTTTTGTTTTCGATCTTGCGGAACGTAATGGCGAAACAGTGCGTCAATTATGGGCGGAAGTCGATAACGGCGGCGCGTTTGATCTGAATGCAGACGGTTTATTCGCGAAAGTGGCGGATTTTGGTTTCCAATCGGGTGTTAGTTCACACACGCACCGGATGCAAACCATTCGCCAAACGTGGGAAAACTATGGCGTGATGATCGACACGCATACTGCCGACGGTTTGAAAGTCGCACTCGAATACCGCGAAGCGGCTGTACCAATGTTGGTATTGGAAACAGCATTGCCTGCGAAGTTTGAGGATTCCATCCGTGAGGCTTTAGGGCGCGATCCGGTGCGACCTGCGGGAATGGAAAATCTCGAAAGTTTGCCGCAGCGGTTTGAAGTCATGGCGGCTGATGTTGCGGCAATTAAGCAATTCTTGCTGGCTAAAACAGCATAAGATTTAGTTAAAACAACGATATAAATGAGGTTGACAATATGATTAAGTTATCCATGCGTTCGGTACTGGTGGGCGTATTATCTGCTGCCGTTTTGGCAGCTTGCGCACCCAATGGGGAAATGACTCGCGCCGAACAAGGGGCTTTAATCGGCGGTGTTGCGGGTGCTGTTCTGGGTAAAACCACCGGGGACAAAGACGACGACCGTGCATTGGCTGGGGCTGTTATCGGTGGTTTAGCGGGGGCGGCTATCGGTAATTACATGGATCAGCAAGAAGCGGCGTTACGCCAAAGTTTGCAAGGTACAGGTGTCGAAGTGCAACGTCAAAATGACAATATTGTCCTGACGATGCCGGATGCAATTACCTTCGATTTTGGTCAAGCAGCGGTCAAACCACAGTTCTATGATGTACTGGATAACTTGGCGAATACCTTAAATCAATACCCAAATACGCGTGTGCAAATCGCAGGTCACACGGATAATGTCGGTAGTGATGCAGCTAACTTGCAACTGTCTCAACAACGTGCTGACAGCGTGCGCAGTTACTTAAGCAGTGCAGGGGTGATGGCACAACGTATGCAATCGATTGGTTACGGTGAAAGCCGCCCGATTGCAGACAACAGCACAGACTACGGTCGTGCGCAAAATCGCCGCGTTGAAGTGACTTTGATTCCAGTTCAGCAGCAATAAACCCGTAGTAATCGGAAAATCGGTACTAAACCGTTGATCCGTTATATCATTGAAGGCTCCAATTGGAGCCTTCTTTGTATGCATATAGGTTAGACGTGCGGGAACAAATTCCAAATATCATTACCGTCATCCGAATTTTAGCCATTACGCCCATTTGTTGGTTATTGTGGCAAGGAAACTACGCCTTCGCCCTTGGCTTACTGATTTTGGCGGGTTTATCGGATGCCTTAGACGGTTTTCTAGCACGGCGTTATGGCTGGTTTACCCCTTTAGGTGCGGTACTTGACCCTGCGGCAGATAAGCTCTTTGTCGTTTCTGTGTTTATTGTGTTTGGTTTGAAAGGTGCGTTGCCGTGGTGGCTGATTGCCTTGGTGATTGGGCGTGACGTGGTGATTGTAACGGGGGCATTAGCTTACCGTTATTTACGCGGCAAACTGGAAATGCACCCGCTTTTCATCAGTAAGCTCAATACGGGCTTGCAAATTCTCTTGCTCGCCATCACATTGTTGGATGTTGCGTTATACCCATTACCTGCATGGTTTACTACAGGGTTGGAGTGGGGCGTGGCAGTGACAACGTGTATGAGCGGTATCGCCTACGTGGTTTTGTGGGGGCGTTACGCGCTCTTAGAGAGGTAGTTTCATGGTTTTTGACAGTGGTCGTTGGTTTTGGTTAGCCATTGGGGTTCTAGCCAGCGTATTGTTGTATTTGCTTGCGCCGATTTTAACTCCCTTTTTGTTGGGGGCATTGCTGGCGTATTTAGGCGACCCGCTTGTTGATCGCTTGGAAACGTGGAAATTCTCGCGCACTGCTTCCGTGACGATAGTTTTTATCTCAATCTGCTTAGGGCTTTTGGTGTTTTTCTTCTTTCTTGTGCCAATTCTGGAAACGCAAGTCAAATTATTCATTAGTAAAGTGCCTGCGTATTTGGATTGGGGGGCAAATGTTTTGTCACCGTATTTACGCGAGCATTTTGGGGTTGACCCCGGTGTGTTGGAGCTCGATAAAATCAAAGCCATTATCTCATCCCACTGGCAAGAAACAGGGGGCTTTATTCGTAATGCGGTACAAACGATTTCTCACTCCGGTTTTGTGATTTTGGAGTGGGTGGCGAATATGGCATTAGTGCCGATTATTACGTTCTATTTACTGCGGGATTGGGATCGCTTAGTGGCTTATATCGATGATTTATTGCCACGTTCTGTCGAGCCAATGGTGGCGAAACTCGCTAAAGAATCCGATGAAGTATTAGGAGCATTTTTACGCGGACAACTTTCGGTTATGTTGGCATTAGCGGGTATTTATGCGATTGGTTTGAGTGTGGTAGGTTTGGAATTTGCGTTGTTAATTGGTTTATTAGCCGGGTTAGTGAGTTTTGTACCTTACCTTGGGTTAATTGTCGGTGTGAGTGTGGCGGGAATTGCTGTTTTATTTCAATCCCAGGATGTTTTCGATTTATTCAAAGTCTTTGCCGTATTTGGGGTTGCACAGGTTATTGAAGGTACACTCTTAACCCCGTTATTAGTGGGGGAACGGATTGGTTTACACCCGGTAACAGTAATCTTTTCTGTATTGGCGGGGGGGCAGTTATTTGGTTTCTTGGGGATTTTACTGGCATTACCCGTTGCCGCTGTGTTAGCGGTAATATTACGGCATGTTCATGATACTTATAAACAAAGCCATATTTATGGTATTGGTAGTGATTTTACCGATACTGCGCCTACCAATGAGACCGCACCATGAACCAGCAGCAATTAACCCTTAATGTGGGAATGCGTGACGGGAATAAGTTTAGCTCGTTCTTTGTTACCCCTGAAAATGCCGAATTATTGGGGATTTTGAAGCGGGGTTTCGAGCAAGTTTTCCCGCAGATTTTCTTATGGGGGGATGCATTGGCGGGAAAATCACACCTGTTACATGCTTGTTGTGAGCGGTATTACCAGCAAGGTTTAATGGCGGCTTATTTACCCTTGAAGACTTGTGCGCGTTACGGTCTACGTATGTTAGCAGGTGTGGAACAAAAGCAACTGATCGTTATTGATGAATTGGATGCGATTATCGGTTTACGCGATTGGGAAGAAGCCATTGTGCATTTGGTTAATACTTGCCGTGCGAATAATCAACCGTTGTTATTTGCAGGGCGTTCTAGTCCGCGTGAATTGGAATGTTCTTTACCCGATTTTGCCTCGCGCTTATTGTGGGGCCCGGATTACCGTGTGCATGTTATGCGTCCAGAGCAATGTATGCAGGCAATGGCTTGGCGTGCGCATCAACGTGGGTTTGAATTACCTGCGCATGTGATGAAATACATTCAACGCAATTATCCGCACGATATAGCGACGTTGATGACCATGTTAAACCGTCTGGATCGCGCCAGTTTAACGAAAGGGCGTAAAGTTACGCGCGAATTTATTCGTGAAGTCATGCAGGATTCACCAAAAACCTTACCACAATAAACTATTATTACAGTGATTTATCAGTCAAAAATAGGAGAGTACAATGGATATGACAAATTTCCTTGATCAACTGCTGCAATCGGGTAAAACGTTGGCGCAGCAGGGGCAAACAATGGCTGAGCAAAAACTCGGTATTCCCGCCGAAGGTGAACAACGGGATTCCATGTTGTCAGGCATGAAAACAGGTGCTGCCGCAGCGGGCGTATTGGCATTGTTACTAGGGACGCAAGCAGGGCGGCGGGTAACAGGTTCAGCGATCAAAGTCGGTAGTTTGGCGGCACTGGGCGGCTTGGCTTACAAAATGTATCAGCAGTGGGACAAGAGTAGTACCTCAGCGACAACTGCGCCGCCTGAAACAACGCCAGCACAATTAGCTGCTCCTGCCCCGAAAGCTAGCCCTGAAGTCTTGTTGAAAGCCATGATTGCAGCGGTAAAAGCCGATGGGCATGTAGATGCAACCGAAATGGAGAATATTCGCCAACAAATGGAAGGTTTAGCATTAGATGGCGATGTTAACGATATGATTTTGGCAGAACTGGTAAAGCCTCTAGACGCAGCGGGTATTGCAGCCTTAGCCGGGGATGATGTTGCGGTTGCGACAGAAATTTACTTGGTGTCAGCCGCCGTGATTGATGCAGCAAACGAAGCTGAGCAGGCTTATTTAGCCGAATTACGAGCAGCCCTAAAATTGCCTGAAACAGTATAAGCCGAGCCGCGAAGGGATCCCCGACAAACGCATAGTGTGAAAGCACTCTACGTCATCGGGGATCAAAAGCGGGGGAGTTATTTGCTCGCTTTGAGTAATTCGTGGGCTTGATTGGTTAAATCGTCGCTACTGACTTCGCCAATGGTGCGTAAAGCGCGAAGTTCTTCACCACTGGTGGAGAAGAAAATCATTGCAGGCGGTGCAGGCACATCAAAGCGTTTCATTAAGGCTTTATCCTGCTCATCGGTTTCAGTGACATCCGCTTGCAAGAACAGGGTATTACCGAATGCATTCGCCACTTCTTGGCTGCGGAAGGTGGTTTTTTCCATTTTTACGCAGTAAGTACACCATGCAGCAGAAAAGTCCAGCATCACAGGGCGATTTTCAGACTTCGCTTGCGCTAAGGCTTTATCTAAGTCCTCGACGGTTTTGATGTGTTTAAAAGTAATCCCTGTTTGATTGCTTTGTTGTGCAGCAATGCCAACACTAAAAACCCCTTTTAGTGGTTGTAAGAGGTTTTGGCTGCCTGCGGCTAAGCCTAACAAGACCAACGTACCGTAGAACAGTTGGATCATGCCCATGCTTTTCCAGAAGCGTCCCCAGCCACCAGTGTCTTCATTAGGACGTTCTAATGCTCCCATGTACACGCCGGATGCAACCAAGAGGATACCTGTCAGAGCCATTGTGACTTCGATAGGTACAATGCGACTCAGCATGAAAATAGCAATGCCCAGCATAATAATGCCGAAAACTGCTTTGACCGTATCCATCCAAGCACCCGCACGCGGCAGTAAATGCCCAGCAGAAGTCCCGATGAGTAACAGTGGAACACCAATCCCGATCCCCATCGAGAATAGGGCTGTACCGCCTAGAATGGCATCTTTACTTTGCGCAATGTAGGTCAATGCCCCAGCAATGACAGGTCCTGCACAAGGGCCAACAATCAAGGTGGACAAAAAGCCCATGATGGCAGCACCGACGAAGCTGCCACTTTCCTGACGATTACTGATCTCACTCAAACGGCTTTGTAGGCTATTGGGTAGCTGTAAATCATAGAAACCGAACATTGACATTGCCAGCAACACAAATAACGCACTCATCGAACCAATAGCAATAGGATGTTGTAATGCTGTTTGTAGGTTTTGCCCAAAGAAACCAAAGACGAAACCAATAACAGCGTAAGCAACTGCGCCTGCTAAAACGTAAGTCAGTGAAAGGAAAAAGGCTTTACGTGATGAAGTATTACCATAACCTGCCACAATGCCCGACAAAATCGGAATCATGGGGAATATGCATGGGGTAAATGCTAATAGCAAACCCGCCATAAACATCACCACAATCTTTTGGAAGAAGCTGCTGTCTTCTAATTGTTGGGCTAATGCATCTTGTTTATTGAGTTTCTTTTTCGGTGCAGGCGCGGCTTCAACTGCCGAAGCAATAGGACGGGCTTCGGGTAAACCTGCCAACTTTAACTCGGTTGTTTTCTTTACTAATGGGTAACATAAGCCCGTCGCATCCGAACACCCTTGGTATTGCGTAACAATGGTTAACTTACTGGCATTATTCGCTTGCGTAATAGGAACGATAACTGAGAAATCTTGCCCATATTCCTCAATTTTACCAAAGTATTCATCATTAACCTGTTCACCAACAGGGAAAATCGGTTTACCTAATACAACCCCTTGAGGGTCTTTGACGCTAAAGGTAATTTTAGGGCGATAAAGATGGTGATTCGGTTGAACAGTCCAATTGGCTTTAAAGCTGCCTTTATCCGTCGCAACAATATCAAG
>CAZJDN010000067.1:0-4450 GCA_964544775.1 uncultured Thiothrix sp. | reverse complement strand
GCTGGTGCAGTTGCTTGAGTTGCTGCTGGCGGTGCAGTACTCGCTGCTGCAATGAGTGGTAAATCAGCCGTTTTACGAATAGGAGGGTAGCAAAGACCCGCATCAGAACAGCCTTGATATTTAACTTTTAAGGCTAATTGCACCGCTTGCGCAACGCTTTGCCCACGATCTACGGGGATTTCTATCTCAACTTTATGCCGATAAACTTCGTGTTTGCTTTGGGTTGCGGTGTCTTCTTTGGTTTCACCCGCAGGAAAGGTAGGCGCATTCAGTTTCAGATCAGTATTATCAGTCTCAAACTTAAATTGCTCACGCGACAGGTAATGCCCATCAGCGATGTCCCAAGTGGCTTTTACAACGGTTGGTGATACTGCTTCAGCCTTGAATTTAAAGGCATCATCAGGTTTCAGTGGCTGCTCGATTGCGTAGGCTTGCGTCATTACAAGCAAAAGCAGAAAGCAGAACAGTTTTCTCATTCTTGGTGCTCTCGTTGATCTATCCTTAAGTCCCTAAGTAAGCCAGAACACTGGCAAACAATCCGCTTGTCTGCAAGTGATTTACTTAGGTTTGGGTAATAGTAGATTAAATGTAGGTAATCGGCAAAATATCTTAACGTTATTTTCGTGCCATTGGTCTTTTTTTTGAGTTGGGTTGTGCTAGGTCAATGAATCTTTGATGAATTATGCGTTTCTTACAACAGTCGTTGCATTTTTGCAACAGTATAAAAACACAGTTTGCAACGGATGTGTAATGCTGTTTTAAGTCGTTTTAGATTTATACGGGAATTTAGTTTGGCTATAAAAAAGAAAAGCCTGAATTAATTCAGGCTTTTCAGTAAATTGCGGTGCAACTTAAATCAAGCAGTTGTCTAATGAGCCGTCAGCAGCGAGGACTTCTTCAACCCAGCTAGGCTTACGTCCACGACCACTCCAAGTTTGTGACGCATTATTAGGGTTACGGTATTTAGGTTGAACAACACGTTTTTTAGTAGTGCGTGCTTGAACAACTTCATCAACAGTAAAACCTGCTGCTTCTGCCATTTCTTCAAAAGTAGTATACAGATTTTCCAGTTCAGTTTGGCGGCGGTTGCCAATTAAGCTGTCAATGTTGCCTTTAAGAGCTTCGAGTTCTGCAACGCTGAAATTAGAGATGTCTAGGTTAGCCACAGATAACACCTGTCCTTTATGTTTTGGTTAGAAGAAAAAGTTTTAATGTATTTTATTTTAGAAAACAAGATTGTCAAGTTTAGTTTTCATCAGTTTTAGATAAAACGCTTTTTAGTTGAAATCACTTATTGAAAATATTGTTATCCAGCACGTTTTGTTCTTGTTTGAGACGGAAATTAGTCATCAGACGGGCGGCATAGCATTTTGCGCATAAATTATTTATAATTAAGGCTAAATTTTAATCATAAAAACAATTCTTGCAGTGTGCAGGGGGATTTGATGCGTTTTATCGTTCCAGTCCTTTCGTTGCTCGGTCTAACTTTTACGCTTATTTGGGCGTGGGTCAATGGGCAACTTTATCGTGACTTGCCGGAAGCTAATGTAGGCTTTCCGTTTTTCCCTATAATGCCGTATCTGTTGTTAGGTATGGTTGCCTTGCAATCTGTCTTTGTTTACGTGCTAGCGCGTTCTAAAGCCCAGCAGGGGGAGGAAGTAGTGGCAACGGGTACAGGTTCAGTAAGCAGTAACAGTGAGCAGCAGAATACCGAATGGGTATTGGATGCGTTGGCGGGTGGGGTGGTTGTGGTCAACCAGCAAGGCAATGTGACGTATATGAATGCCAGCGCGGAAAAGCTAACTTTGTGGCAACGCGATAAAATCATGGGTGAGCATGTTAGTAAAGTTTTGCGCTTGGAAGATTTACAAGGCACGTTAATTATGGGGCGTGCTTTAGATGCACACCGTGCTCACCCGGGACATCCGTTACAATTTGGGCAAGTAAAACTGTATCCACGAGTGGGAGACCCGCGTTTTGTGGAATTGCATACCACTTGTATTTTGGATGATTGTAAAGCGATTGTTTTTATTTTTCGGGATGTGACTGCCGACCGTAAAGTGATTAACCGCCTCTATCGTCAAGCGTCACGCGATGCTTTAACGGATTTAATGAACCGCACCAGTTTTGAGCAATACGTTGAACAGTTAGCGCATGATACTTCCAGCTTACTGCGCACGCATGTATTAGCTAGCGTGGACTTGGATAATTTTAAAATTATCAATGATACCTGTGGGCATTTAGCTGGGGATGAATTACTAAAACAAGTGGCGCATATTTTTCGGCGTGCGGTACGGACTTCCGATAAAGTTGCCCGTATAGGTGGGGATGAGTTTGCCTTTTTTCTTGAAGGCTGTAGCCAAGATAAAGGGCGTAGTATTATGGAGTCCATCTTAACGGAATTGCGTAATTTTCGTTTTAGTTGGGATGGTAAAGTCTTTTCTATTGGGGCTAGTATTGGGCTATTAGAGTTCATGCCTGCTTCACATATTCAAATTAAACAACTCTTTGCGGATGCGGATCGAGCGTGTTACACCGCGAAAGCCTTAGGGCGTAACCAAGTATTTGTACACATCGGGCATGAAGAGCCTGAAGCCGTTTCCAACCAGCGCGTTCATGATTGGGGTAAGTTACTGAAAGATGCGATTCGGGAAGACCGCTTCATTTTGTTTATTCAGCCGATTGCACCATTACGCGAAATCCATGTGGGGCAAATCCGCCAATACGAAGTGTTATTGCGTTTGCCTTTTCGCCAAGCCTTGTTGAATCCGGGGAGTTTTTTGCCAATGGCAGATCGCTTGGATTTGATGACGAGCATTGATCGTTGGATTATCCGTAAATCAATGGAAACACTGGCGAAATGTTGTTGCGGTCAACACGGCGAAAAAAACAGTACGCGCCTAATGATTAATTTATCAGCGCAATCAGTGCAAGACCCTGAATTTTTTGGCTTTGTTGAACAGCAAATCAAACGTTTGGGGGTGAGTTCGGGCATGATTTGCTTTGAAATTTCCGAATCGGTGGCTATCAGTAACTTTGTGCACACCAAGCGCATCATGAATGCGCTCCACGGTTTGGGGTGTCATTTAGTATTGGACGATTTTGGCAGTGGCTTCTCTTCACTTAATTACTTGCGTGAGTTACCCCTAAGTTACCTGAAGATTGACGGCAATTTTGTGCACAACTTAGTTTCAAACGCAGTGGATGCGGCAATGGTCAAAGCAGTGCACGAAGTTGGGCAGGTAATGAACTTACTGACCATTGCTGAATTAGTGGAAGATGCGGAAACCTTGCAGCATTTACGGCAAATTGGGGTCGATTTTGCGCAAGGCTATTACTGTGGTCGTCCTGTGCCGTTGGCGCAGCTTTGCCAAAGTAACAAGGAGCTGCTGCAAACCGCAGCCTGATTTCGGTAGGGGAATTTTTCAGATAGACTTGAATTGTTTATAAATAGCCTGAATATAGGTTTTATTGTCGCTCTACTACTGGAAAATTCATGCTTGCGTTTGCCATTCTGTTGTTGTTTCCGTTCATTGAAATTGGGTTGCTGGTGAAAATTGGCGGTGCGATAGGGGTATTGCCCACTTTTTTACTCCTTATCCTTAGTGGTGTGGTAGGTATTTCGCTATTGCGAGGGGCAGGATTTGCGACACTAAGCCGTGTACAACGCAGTTTGGGCGCAGGGGAATTACCCGCGCAAACCTTGCTGGATGGTGCGTTTACCGTGTTGAGCGGTATTTTGTTTCTGATTCCGGGGTTTTTCACCGACATTTTGGGGCTATTGTGCCTCTTCCCACCTACTCGTACATTGCTGGCAAAAGCCGTGTTAAAACGCGGTAAGTTCGTCGTGAGTGGCTTTCGCCAAAACCAGCACTACAGTTACAGCCAAACACATAATGACATTGAAGGTGAAGTCGTGCAGCGTCATGACGATGATAAGAAAATTTCATCTGATCGCCCTTGACTTTACCTAACTCGACCTTATTATTAGCACTCACTAGCCGAGAGTGCTAATAACTACCAACCCTTAATGATCAATCTTAATTGGTTCTAGGAGCAATTCCACTATGAATATTCGTCCTTTGCATGACCGCGTTGTTGTACGCCGTATGGAAGAAGAGCGCAAAACCGCCAGCGGCATCATCATCCCTGACAATGCAGCGGAAAAACCAGATCGTGGTGAAGTTCTGGCAGTAGGTCCAGGCAAAATCGGCGACGACAATGAGCGCGTTGCACTGCAAGTAAAAGTTGGCGACAAAGTTCTGTTCGGTAAATACGCAGGTACAACCGTGAAAATCGACGGTCAAGAACTGTTAATCATGCGTGAAGAAGACCTGTTAGCGGTTGTTGAAGGCTAATTCAGGCATTCGCCATTATTACTGAATAAGATTTGATAGAGGTTTAAAGATAATGAGTGCTAAAGAAGTACGTTTTGGTGATGACGCTCGTT
>CAZJDN010000066.1:6074-11177 GCA_964544775.1 uncultured Thiothrix sp. | reverse complement strand
TGCGGTATCAGGGCACAGATCATTGTCATCCGCAACCCCGTCTTTGTCTCCATCAACAATCGCATCGCAACCTTTTTCGTCGACTTTTACTCCTGCGGCGGTAGTCAAACACTGGTCTTTGTCGTCAGTCACACCGTCTTTGTCACCATCCGGCGGGGGTAAATCACAACCCTTTTCATCGACTTTCACACCTGCTTTGGTATCAAGGCACTTGTCGTTAGCATCAATTACGCCGTCTTTGTCACCATCCGGTGGGGGTAAATCGCAACCTTTTTCGTCGACTTTCACTTCCGGTTTGGTATCCAGGCACTTGTCGTTAGCATCAATTACACCATCTTTATCACCATCCGGTGGGGGTAAATCGCAGCCTTTTTCGTCGACTTTCACTCCTGCTTTGGTATCAAGGCACTTGTCGTTAGCATCGATTACGCCGTCTTTATCACCGTCCGGTGGGGGTAAATCGCAACCTTTTTCATCGACTTTCACTCCTGCTTTGGTATCAAGGCACTTGTCGTTAGCATCAATTACGCCGTCTTTATCACCGTCTGGCGGGGGTAAATCGCAACCTTTTTCGTCGACTTTCACACCCGCTGCGGTGGTTGGGCATTGGTCTGTGCCATCAATTACACCATCTTTATCGCTATCGGGTGGCGGTAAAGGGCAACCCTTTTCATCCACTTTGAGTCCCGCAGCCGTTTCAGGGCATTGGTCTGTACCGTCAATTACGCCGTCTTTATCACCATCCGGCGGGGGTAAATTGCAGCCTTTTTCGTCAACTTTCACACCCGCTGCGGTGGTTGGGCATTGATCCATTTTGTCTGGAATGCCATCCGTGTCGGAATCTTTGGTTGCCTGTTCCAACGAAGTTGCCAATTGCTGCTTTTCGGTTTGCAATGCGTCAAAACTCTGCTGTAATTGCGCAAATTGTTGCGCTGTATCCGCCGTTGCCGCGATTTTGCTACTTAGCTCATTCACTTTCGCTTCTAAGGTGCTTTTTTCAGTTTGGCAGGCAGTTAATTCTGACTTGTCAACGCGCTGATCTAACGCCCCTTGCAACGCGCTTTTATCAGTTTGACAACCTTCTAACTCCGATTTTTTGACGCTTTGATTCAATTCACCTTGCAAGGCATTGAGTTTACCTTCCAAATCCGTTTTACTTTTGCCAACTTCGGTAACTTTTTGATTTAAATCACCTTGTAAGGCACTGAGCTTACCCTCCAAATCCGCTTTACTTTTGCTGGCTTCGGCAAGTTGTTGTTTCAAATCTGCGATGGTTTTTTCTTGCGCGGAAAACGTTTCCTGGGTTTTGCTTACCAACTCGCTTTGCTGCTTTTGCAGGTCTAGCAAGGTTTTATTCAATGCATCCAACTGCTGCGTATTGTTATTTTGTGCCGCCGCAGATTGGGCGGCAGATTGCGTTAATACAGGCAAGGAATTACGCAATTGTTGGGTTGCAGACTGTACGCTTGCTCCCGCCGCATTAAAGTTAGGCACAGCTAAATTCGGTACGGCAGGCACAGGCGGCAACGGTGGCGGGTTTAAGACAGGCACTGACGGCAGGTAAGTATTCGGCGCGTAACCATAGCCATAAGCTGGAGCAGGCTGCTGCGGTGTCGTCGTAAGGGCATTACTGTCTGGAAATTGCAACGTTTCTGCATACGCCGCCCCCACCAACACCGAACTCATGGTCAGGCAGGCAATCAATTTGTACATGTTGTAACCTTCCTCTCTAAAAATAAAAATGCGCGAAATCGTTATTATGCCTTGCCACCGAATGACAAATCTCGACGTGCTGCTGAAATAGTAATCGTAAACCCTGCGATAACATCCAAGAAAGTCATGCCTGTCAAAATCAGGAACACCGAATTTCCACCCCAATCGTAGATCAACCACGCAGTCAGGTAAGCAATCAAGACGAATGTCGATAGCAGATGGTCAAAAATCGTTGCTTCGGATGTGCGGGTAGATTTGAATAACTCAATATACAGCACCCAAATGCCCAGCAAGATCGTAAAATCTCCCCACGTTGGCTTCCACACTTCACCGGAAGGCAGCCCCATGTGAAACACCACGTTATTTAATTTTCCCGGAAAAAAACCAATCTTTACCGCCAACCAATAAATGACTAATAAGACACCAAAGAGCGGGACAACTTGCAAGACTCGAAGCATGATCGTGGCAACATCCGTTGGTTGTGTAGTTTAAGTATAAAACAAAGGCTTGCTAACGTCAGGCATCCACCTTGAATTGTTCGTTCGTCGGATGAATTTGTCGATTTTGGGCAACACACAATATAGTGCGTGCAAGTGTCGCTGGATACAACAAAAAGACACATAACAGAAGAGAAAAACAACATGAATAATAAAAACTTCCGAGTTTCCAGAAGGGCTCTGCTTCCACTGCTGTTTTGTTCTGCGACCGTGTTAGCGGGCGACGGTGGTACAGATGCACCTTACGGGCAACTCCCCCAAGAGCAAGCAGCCTTAACCCTCGAATCCGATCAAGTTCCTTGCGATAGCGGTAATCCTGCCCGTGGCGGTGGTTGCCCTGATGTGGTTGCAACGGCGGCTGCACCCGCACCGGATACCATGCAACAAGCCAAGCAATTAGGCAAAGAAAGCGACGGTTTCGTTGATGATGCAACCGCAACGGGTGCACCGGGGTTAAATACAGGCTACGTGGGTGGCAAAACCCGTCTCGGCGTTGGCAT
Source organism: uncultured Thiothrix sp. (assembly GCA_964544775.1). Taxonomy (GTDB): domain Bacteria; phylum Pseudomonadota; class Gammaproteobacteria; order Thiotrichales; family Thiotrichaceae; genus Thiothrix. The sequence continues at coordinate 8,467 of CAZJDN010000066.1, read as the reverse complement.
TGATTCCGAATTTAAAGGCAAAGCGGACTTAAGCCACGTTTTCACGGAAACCGAAGACACGGCTGTGATTGGGCAAGGTTACATCGGTGTTGATCCACGTAACGGTCAATCCACCGGGCACGTCACAGGCGCGGGTGCGCAAGTTAACTACCACTGGGCTTCCAAAGACGAAAGCGGTCAAGTTACCCACGTCAATAAAGTCTTTGGCGCGTATGACCAAAACGGCACAGGCGATAAAGACGGCAAACAAGCGAAAAAAATTACCGCAGGCTACGGGCAAGAAAACGAAAAAATGTTCTGGTCTGGCAGCGTTTCCAAAGGTGTTTCCGGCAAAACGGCTGTTGGCACAGATGCAAATGACAACACCATTTACGAAAAGGCTTACGACTGGGGCGTTGGTGGGCGCGTAGGTACTTACCTTGCGGATCAGCAAATGCGCGTACAAGGTGGCGTAGACTACGAATGGGGTACGGAACACGCCGCCAACGAAAGCAAAGCCAAGCAAGTTACAGCCACAGGTAGCGTGGAAAAATTCTTCCCTGACTCACCGCACAGCGTTAACGCCAATATCGACGTATACAAAAAGTCCGGCGGCTACCAAGAAGGCGAGCAGAAAACCGAAGTCCGTGGTGGTGTAGGCTACCGTTACGACTTAGCTAGCGATTCTGGCATTTGGCAAGCGGATAAAATGTACCGCCGCGTGCGTACCGAAATTCCGGGTGAACCTGAGCAAAAACCAGCAAAAGTTGAACGCAAGCTGGTTAAACACACAATGGAACTGGAATCCGACACCTTCTTCAAAGTCGACAGTGCCAAACTAACCCCCGAAGCACAAGAACGCTTGCAATCCGTTATTGCGCAAATTCGCGCTTCCGGTCACGAAGGCAATATCCGCATTACGGGCAATACGTGTGACATTGGTTCAACCGCCCACAACCAAGGTCTATCTGAACGTCGGGCGAAAAGCGTGCGCGATTTCTTAGCGAAAAACGGTTTCGACGGGAAAGAACTCATTGCGCAAGGTTTGGGCGAAACCAGCCCGAAATACCCCAATACCGACGCAGAACGGCATAAAAACCGCCGCGTTGACATTGAATACGTCGCTTACCAAAACGAATACAAAGACAAAGTGGTCGAACAAGGCGGCACAACAGCGACTGACCCTAAAGTGGTTTGGAAACAAGAGCTGATTCCATCTCCGCCACTGTGGGTACGCCAAGCGTTACACAATACTATCGAGCACAAACAGCGGGTTGATACCTATAAAACAACCGCAGGCGGCGATAACACAACCCCCGTGTGTAAGATTCAAGCGAGTGACAACCTGAGTGAATCCGCGACCCAAAACAGCAAAAATAATGTGCTGGATGTATTCTCGGACGATGAAACCTGCGACGATTCTGCCAAAATCACTGCCGTTGGTACAACCAACCACGGCGGCACGGTGACTATCAACGCGGATGGTTCATCGTTGCAATACACCCCAGCGGCTGATTTTGTGGGCGAAGAAACCTTCACTTACACCATTACGGACAAAAACGGCAGCAGTACCGCAACCGTCAAAGTTACCGTTGAAGGCAGCGGTTGTGCTATCGAAGCAGCAGATAACCGCGACGAAAAAGTCGATAAAAACAGCACCAACAACAGCCTAAACGTTATGGATAACGATACGACTTGCGGTGGGGCAGAAATCAGCGAAGTCGGCGCAACCAGCAATGGCGGCACAGTTAAAATCAGTGACGACAAACAAACCCTGATTTACACACCAGTAGCGGGTTACGTAGGTACGGATACGTTCACTTACACCATTAAAGACAGTAACGGCAAAACCAGCACAGCTACCGTGGTCGTTGTGGTCGGTACGTGTGACACTTGCTCCAGTTGCCCAACCGAAACCAGCAAAACAGGCAGTTTGAGTTACCAGTTCCGAAACACTGCACCACTGGATATTAAAACCATCGCGGTTACTGATTACCTCAGTACAGGGAAAACGGCAGCCGACATTGAAACGGTCTACTTTGAAGGTGGTTCATCTAGCATGGGTTATTACGCAACAACCACATCAGGTACGAAAGTCTATGCTGGTTTGTTACAAATCCAAGCGGATAACACCATTAAATTTACCCCCAGCGCAGGCACATACTGCAAACAAGGGACATTTGATTTTTACATCAAGCTAAAAGACTGCGATACCCCCATCAAAGTCACAATGGATGTAACACAAACATCTTAATCTCGCTGCAAACCAAGCCGTCGGGGAAACTCGGCGGCTTTTTTAATTGAGTAAGCTGTAAACCAGTAGCAACAGTCCACCGCTGCCCATTCCCACCGCCAATGCCGGAACAGTCGGCAGTAAACCCAACGCCACGACACCACTAACAAGCAATGAACCA
>CAZJDN010000066.1:0-5974 GCA_964544775.1 uncultured Thiothrix sp. | reverse complement strand
CGGAACAGTCGGCAGTAAACCCAACGCCACGACACCACTAACAAGCAATGAACCACCCGCAACCGCTAAACGGTTACTGCGTTGTGCCTGCTGCATTTCTTGACGCAAGCGTTCCAACTGCTGCGATTCCCAGTGCATTTTGAGTTTGTGCTGCGTGGTTTGCTGCATAATGTCGTGCAACATATTTGGCATGTACGGCAGGTTTTCCAGCAATTTAGGCAGGTTTACTTTTGCCCCGTTGACTAAAGCCCTTACCCCGACTTGTTCATCCATCCAACGTTCAATAAACGGTTTGGCGGTTGCCCACAAATCCAATTCGGGGTAAAGCTGTCGCCCCAACCCTTCGATATTGAGCAAGGTTTTTTGCAGCAATACCAATTGCGGCTGCACTTGCATATTAAAGCGGCGAGCCGTCTGAAACAGGCGCAGCAGGAAATGTCCAAACGAAATGTCTTTAATCGGTAGGTTCAGAATCGGTTCGCACACGGTACGAATCGCGGATTCAAATTCGTCAACCCGCGTGGTGGGGGGAACCCAACCGGATTCAACGTGCAATTCAGCAACGCGGGTATAATCGCGGTTAAAGAAAGCGTAAAAGTTTTCCGCCAAATAGCGTTTATCTTCCGGCGAAAGCGTACCAACGATACCGAAATCCACCGCCATGTATTGCGGCTCGTGCGGGTTACGTGGGTCAACGAAAATATTCCCCGGATGCATGTCCGCGTGGAAAAAGTTATGCCGAAACACTTGGGTAAAAAACACTTCCACCCCCAATTCGCCCAAGCGTTTGAAACTGACATTGAGGGCTTGCAATCGCGCAATATCGCCAACGGGCACACCGTAAATACGTTCCATCACCATGACGTTTTGGTGGGTGTAATCCCAATGGATTTTCGGTACATACAGGGTTGGATTGCCCTCGAAATTGCGCCGAATCTGGCTGGCATTGGCGGCTTCGCGGACTAAATCAAGTTCGTCAAAGATGGTTTTTTCGTACTCTGCCACTACGTCCAAGGGGCGTAAACGGCGGGCTTCTTTCCAATAGCGTTGCACCAAACCCGCCATTAAATACATTACTTCCACGTCTTGGCGGATGGTTTTTTCAATGCCGGGGCGCAAAACTTTTACCACCACATCCGCGCCATCCCACAGTTGCGCCGCATGAACTTGGGCGATGGAAGCGGATGCCATTGGTTCGGTTTCAAACCGCTGAAATACTTCCGTAACAGGCTTACCGTAAGCCTTTTCGATCAGCAAACGCGCTTCGGTGCTGGAAAATGGCGGTACGCGGTCTTGCAAACGCGCCAATTCCGTGGCGATGTCATCCGGCAATAAATCGCGGCGAGTGGAAAGCATTTGCCCAAACTTAATGAAAATCGGGCCTAAATCTTCTAACGCACGCCGTATCCGTTCCCCGCGTGGACGGGTTTCGGTTTTACCCCAATTCCACGGCGACAGGTGATACAGGAATGCCATTGAACGCAGCAAGGGAATGCTAAACAGCAATTCATCTAAACCGTGCCGAATAAAGACACGACTGATCGTCCACAAGCGAAGGAGGCGCGTAAAAGATTTCATCACTTTCAGCCAAACAAGGGAAAGGGCGGCAGTTTACCACATCAAATCGTCGGGGATTTTGTAATCCGCATACGGGTCATCTGCTTCTGCTACGGTTTGGGTACTGCCTGTATTTTGTACCAGAATCAGCTTGGCATCGCGCTGGGCGATTTTCTCCGCAACTTGTTTGGGGACTAATTCGTAACCATCGGCAAATTTCACCAAGGCAATCACCCCATACGCGAGTTGGTCTTGCAGCTTGGCGGTAACGTAAATGTTTTTGATTTTACTGCCATCAGCGAATTGATAAGGCAAATCACCTTTGCTGCGGTCAATGCGATTCAACGTAATCAGTTGCTTGATTTGCGCTTGAATGGCTTTTTGTTCAGCTTGTTCGCGTTGTTGGCGATTGAGTTGTTTGGAACGTTCCGCTTTTTCTTGTAGGGCTTGTTCGGCGAGTAATTTGGCTTCGTCGACAATCACTTCACCGCTTTTTTTCGCTTGCTTTTGGGCTTTCGCGGTTTTTTGGTGGGCTTGTTTGCGTTGGTCGCGTTCTGCTTTTTCTGCTTTCGACGGGTCGATCAGACCTGCCTTGAGTAATTGGTCTTTGAGTGACATGGGGGAATCCATCCGGTGAACTGTTACGCGCACCGAGTATACCACTTGTCAGTCGGGATGCACTTGCAGACCCGCCGTGTAAATGGGCATGATGCGGCGTTTTCCCAGCCCAAGGAGAATCGCTATGGTGCGTCTGGTCGCATTAGGCGTGGTGGCTTCGTTATTTTTCAGCAGTACCTTTATCTTAAACCGTGCCATGAGCTTGGAAGGCGGACATTGGTTATGGTCTGCCAGTTTACGTTACGTTTATATGTTGTTGTTTATTGGGGCGTTGCTGGCAGTGCGTAAAGGTTTGCCGTATGTGGGGCAGGTTTGGCAGCTATTTCGCCAATACGCAGGCTTTTGGATACTAGCTGGCAGCATTGGCTTTGGTGTGTTTTATGCTCTGTTAGCCTTTAGTGCCACGTATGCAGCAGGCTGGGTAGTCGCAACAACGTGGGAAATCACCGTGTTAGCCACGCCATTGGTGTTGTTAGTGTTTGGGAAGCGTGTTCCTAGCAAAGGCATTGTCTTGGGTTTGGGAATATTCCTTGGCATTGTGTTGGTCAATGCGCAGCAAGCAACACATACCGCGTGGCAAACCTTGTTGTGGGGAACAATCCCCGTGGTGGTGTCTGCGTTTGCCTACCCGTTGGGTTTGCAGTTGGTGTGGGAAGCAACACGCGGGGAAAATACGCGCATTCCACACATTCAACACCCGATTATGCAAGACAGTTTCGCCCGTGTGTTATTGCTTACCCTTGGTTCAATGCCGTTTTGGTTGGTTTTAACCCTGTTTATTGCCCCGCCATCACCGACTACCGGACAATGGGTAAATACGGCGTTGGTCGCACTCTTTTCCGGCGTAATTGCTACCACGTTATTTCTGTATGCACGCCACGAATGCCATAAACCGCACGAAATTGCAGCAGTTGATGCTTCGCAATCAATGGAAGTTATTTTTTCGCTGTTGGGTGAAATTGCGTTACTGCATGGCGTAATACCTGCGCCTATGGCATGGTTAGGCGTTGGTTTAACCGTGATTTGTTTGATTGCTTACGCCCGTTTACAGGCTTAGGTACAAGGAGTTTGCCATGCTTACTGAAGAAATTCGTTGTGTGCCGATTTGGTCGGGTTGGGTACGTTTAACCCATTGGTTAATTGCCGCTGGGGTATTGTTTCAGATGCTCAGTGCGCAGGCGATTGCTTGGGGAGCGAGCGATTACGCTTTTTGGCATGACTGGCATATCATCTGTGGGCAATTATTGTTGGTAAGTGTGGCGGCACGGGTCATTTTGCTGTTTATTTTACCTGCGAGTGGTAGTTGGCGAGCCTTTTTACCCGATCAAGCCTTGTGGCGCGGGGCTGGGCAAATGCTGCGGTTTTACCTAAGTTTTGCTCGTACTCCTTTGCCGAATTGGTTTGCGCACAACCCATTGTGGCGGTTACTTTACCCATTCTTGTGGCTGCTGTTAATAGCGACGGGTGTAAGTGGCTTGCTCTATAACACGACGTACAGTATTGCGGGAATGTACATGCACGAATTCCACACCGCTATTGCGCAAGGGATTACGGCTTTTACGGTTTTGCACCTGCTGGCAGTGTTTCTGCATGACTTGAAAGGTAAAAGTGCGGCAATTTCTGGGATGATTAATGGCTTACGCTATTTCCACGTTGCCAAAAGCCAAACCCCAGCACCCAACAGCCCGTTTAAAGGCAATACCCCACCCGTGTATGTCGCGGTGGAGAATATTAAAAAGTGTAAAACTTCATGACCCACATTCCGCTTTCTTTATATATTCATATTCCGTGGTGTATTCGTAAATGCCCGTATTGTGATTTTAATTCGCACAATGCACCTAGCGGTTTGCCGGAACAGCAATACGTACAAGCATTGCTAAATGACCTTACCAGCGAATTGCCGCACATTTGGGGACGGCGGTTGGAATCGATCTTTATCGGTGGTGGAACGCCGAGTTTGTTCAGCGCGGCGAGTATTGATCAGTTGCTTAGCGGGATTCGTGCGCTGTTACCGTTTCGCCCCAATCTGGAAGTAACGCTGGAAGCTAACCCCGGCACGTTTGAACAAGATAAATTCAGCGGTTTTCGGCAAGCAGGTATCAATCGCTTGTCGATGGGGATTCAGAGTTTCAACCCACAACAGTTGCAAGCGTTAGGGCGCGTACATAATCGTGAGGAAGCATTACGCGCGGCGGATATTGCGCGGACGGCAGGGTTTGACAATTTCAATCTGGATTTGATGTTCGGTTTGCCGCAACAAACCTTAGACGAAGCGATACAGGATTTACAGCAAGCCATTGACCTACAGCCTGCGCATTTATCGTGGTATCAATTAACCCTTGAGCCGAATACGCTGTTTTATAAACACCCACCAGTATTACCCGATGATGATTTAGTGGCAGAAATGCAGTTAACTGGGCAACAATTACTCGATTCAACCTGCTACAATCAGTATGAAGTTTCCGCCTATGCCAGACCGGGCAAACAATGTCAGCATAACCGGAACTATTGGGAGTTTGGTGATTATGTGGCAATCGGTGCTGGCGCACACGGTAAGATTACAAACCCAGCAGAAGGCAGCATCACCCGTTATCACAAATACCGTCAACCAGCGGAATACATGCAGCAGGCATTACAAAGCACGGCTCGCAGCGCAACACAACAACTGACTGCGGCTGATTTGAGCTTTGAATTTATGCTAAACGCGCTGCGCTTACGCGATGGGTTTACGCTTCCCTTGTTCACCGAACGCACAGGTCTGGCAACGCAACACCTTCAGGCGGGGCTGGATCAGGCATTGCAACGGGGTTTATTGCGCTTGACGGGTGAACACTTACGCCCTACCGCACTGGGTTGGCAATTCCTGAATACGGTTATTCAACTGTTTTTGGAGGACTAATTATGTCGCAGGCTTTAACCTATACCAACATTACCTGCCCTTCTTGCTATTCCCAATTTGATACCGAAATCGATATTACCGCTGGCAGCCAAAGCTATTACGAAGACTGCCACGTCTGCTGTAACCCGATTGAGCTTTCCATCCACATTGATGCGGATGGGGAAATTACCTTCATTGATGTGAAACCGGGCAACGGCTAAGCAACACGCAGCGCATCCTCGTAACGTTGTTCACGGGCGGGGATGCGCAAAAGCGGATAGTATAAAAGCCAAGCAACAAACAGTGGAATCCATGCCGACCACATCACATCGGAAAGGAAATGCCCACCCGCTGCCATGCGGGTTAAACCAATGGTTATACCCAATAACAGGCTAGAAACTAACGCAACCTTACCCAATAATGGTTTCCGTTTACGCAATAAAAACCAAAAAGCAATAAACGCAAAACCGACGGAACTATGCCCACTGGGAAATGAACGTCCATGCCCATTCGCTACGTAATACAATGGCGGCGTATATTGTTCAGTTCCCCCCAATTCCAACACTTGCATTGGGCGTGCACGCCCCCAATGGTCTTTAAATAAACTGTTAACCAATAACCCCGGCCCAATAATAAAAACTAACAATAAGTAAATAGCATACAAGCGCAAACGATACCAACGTTTCAACACCGTACTTACGGCAGTAAATAATAAACTACCGACTAGAATAATACCCGCAAGGTACGGTACACCGTCGTAAAATATACTACGCCAGACGGGGTAATCGTCTAAAAACCAGTGCTTTGCACCCGTTGCAGGGTCATAAAAAAACTGCGCGATGGTTATATCCCACGATGATAACCAAAAAACAAGCGTTGAAGCGGCTACGATGTTCAACCAAAACCATGCTGTTGCTACTT
>CAZJDN010000065.1:0-11216 GCA_964544775.1 uncultured Thiothrix sp. | reverse complement strand
TACTACGGGTGTGCATATTCCCTCGGCAAGTGAAATCAGCAGTGGGAAAGAACAGTATTACGCACAACAGTTACCCGTGTTATTGGCGAAAAATCCAGAAGCGGATGCGCAAGCAGCGTTAGCAAGCGGCGAGCGTTATTTGCTGTGTGGGGCGGGGCGTTCCCAGCAATTGCCGGGGATTAATGTGCCGATTGCAGCCTTGCAGAGAAAATGCGCTATCCAATGTTTGGATGGCGTAAGCGACGCACTTTACGGGCAAAATCATCAGCGTTATTTACAGGCGGCGTTGGCGTATTCGGCGCGTTGGAATCAGGTCATGTTGCCTGCGTGCCAATAGTGGTGCGTTGATTTCGTCCCTTTCGGCAAATAAAGGTTTATCTCAGTGCTCAACTATCGCATAATGCCCGGTTTCCTCCTGACTTTGTGCGTCTCATGTCCTCAGAAACTAATACTTCCCCTTTGTTTGCCGAACTCGGTCTTGCCGTGCCTATTTTACAAGCAGTGCAAGAGCTTGGTTATGAAACACCTTCAGCCATTCAAGCTGAAACCATTCCTTATTTGCTCGAAGGGCGCGACGTATTAGGACAAGCGCAAACAGGTACAGGTAAAACCGCCGCTTTTGCGTTGCCGTTGTTGTCACGGTTAGATTTGAGCAAAACCGATACGCAAATCTTAGTGCTTGCGCCAACCCGTGAATTAGCCATTCAGGTGGCGGAAGCCTTCCAAAAATACGCCGCGCATTTGGCGGGTTTCCACGTTATGCCGATTTACGGTGGGCAAGATTACCGCACGCAATTCCGTCAGTTGGAGCGCGGGGTACAAGTCGTTGTGGGTACACCGGGGCGGGTAATGGATCATATTCGCCGTGGCACGTTGAAGTTGGACACTTTACAAGCCTTGGTATTGGATGAAGCCGATGAAATGTTACGCATGGGCTTTATCGAAGACATCGAATGGATCATGGAACAAACGCCAGTAAACCGCCAAATTGCGTTGTTCTCTGCGACGATGCCGCCTGCGATTCATCGCATTGCACAAAGCTATTTAAATAATCCGGCGGAAGTCAAAATTCAGGTGAAAACCACCACGGCGGAAACGATCCGTCAACGGTATTGGTTGGTGAGCGGTTTACACAAACTGGATGCGTTAACCCGGATTCTGGAAGCTGAGCCGTTTGATGCGTGCATTATTTTCGTGCGTACTAAAACCGAAACGGTTGAATTAGCGGATAAACTTCAAGCGCGTGGTTACAGTGCAACCGCATTGAACGGGGATATTCCGCAAAATGTGCGTGAACGCACAGTGGATCAACTGAAAAATGGCAAAATCGACATTCTGATTGCTACCGACGTTGCAGCACGCGGGTTGGACGTAGAGCGTATCAGCCATGTTATTAACTACGACATTCCGACAGATACTGAATCGTATGTCCACCGTATTGGACGTACTGGGCGAGCAGGGCGTAGCGGCGATGCCATTTTGTTTGTTTCCCCGCGTGAACGCCATTTGTTGCGTGCGATTGAGCGTGCGACGCGCAAACCGATTGATTTAATGGAATTGCCGTCAACGGAAGTGATTAACGACCGTCGGATTTCACAATTCAAACAGCGCATTACCGATACGCTGGCGGAAGGTGGTTTGGATTTATTCGCCCAATTGTTGGAAAACTACGAGCGTGAACGCAATGTTCCGGCGATTGAAATTGCCGCAGCATTGGCAAAGTTGTTGCAAGGCGATGAACCGTTGTTGTTGGAAGATAAAAAGGTACACCCTGCTTACAACCCTGCGGGGCGTGAACAAGACCCACGCAAACAAGGCAAGAAACGCAATAATGCAAACCCGACAGGGGATGAAGATTCCATTCAAATGGAACGTTTCCGCATCGCGGTTGGGCGCACGCACGGGGTAAAACCGGGCAATATCGTTGGCGCAATTGCCAATGAAGCAGGCTTAGACAGCCGTTACATTGGTTACATCGACATTCAAGACACTTTCAGCTTGGTGGATTTGCCTGCGGGAATGCCGAAAGACATTCTGCACGATTTGAAACGGGCGCGGGTTGCTGGGCAAATGTTGGATATTGAATCCGCAGGCGAAGCAGCGGGTGATTATTCACCGAACCGTTCGGGTGCGGGGAAAAAACGCGAGCGCGATGACCGTCGTCCGCGTGGCGATGCACCACCGCGCCGCCGTGAAGGAGGGGATCGACCTGATCGCCGTCCACGCAGTGATAAACCTGCATCAGACCGTCCGCCACGCAAGTCTAACGCCAGCAATGCTGCAAAAAAGCCTGCCGCGAATAAAGACAAAGGTAAACCGAAAAGATTGAAATAAACACAACGGGGCTTTTGCCCCGTTCGTTTTTCTGTAATGGAAATTACGGGCTGACGCTGATGTTAAATTGGCTAAGGTATTGCGCGGTTACAAAGTCCATTGTGCTGATATGTTGTTGCAACCATTCGCGCCAATGCGGGATGTATGCCGGAAGTAAGCTGTAATCGCGTTCACGCAGCCATTGTTGTTGCACCCCTAATAATTCCAGTAAGGCTTGTTCGTGTTCACCTTTATGGCAAGGGGTAGCAAAGAATTCGTATTCTGTCATCAAATGCTCTTCGCGGACAAAATGCGCTTGCGTATGTTCAACCCATGCTTGCATAAGGTTGTCGATAATAGCGGTGGTAGCGTTATTTTGTACGGCCGTTAGTAATTCCCCCACAAGCATTAATTCTTCACAATGCACGCTATTCATAAACGGCATCGCCACTGTTGGTAACGCGCTGCATTCAAACGGTAATACATTCTCACTCATGCTGTTTTCCTACCCAATACGCCAAAGATAAAGCATTGATTGTCACTGGTTACGCTGCGAAAGGCTACCGAATGCCGACGCAGACAGCCTTGATGTGGGTCAATGGTGAAAACAGCTTGGTGGCGATTTACGCATGAATATGCAAATCAAAGCCGCAACTGTCGTGCCCAAAGCCGCCAATGCAGGAAACTTCGTGGGCTTGTACGTGTTTGCCGAGAATGCTTTCCACCGCGCCTGCGACTAAGCCGCCTTCAAAGTGGCATAGCATACGTCCAACGGGGGATAAACCCGCGCAAGTGACGCATTCGTGAACATCGACGTGGATGAGTTCTGGTGTCATGGTGGGAATTTCGATTTTGCCGATTTTGAGTTGCTCACAGAGGGCAAGAAAATCGTCAAGTTGGGTGAAGTGCAATTCCTTTCCTAACTTTTTACCTGCGTAGTAACTCACAGCGGAAGCACCACTGCCTAAAATGTCTTCCAGCGCGACTAAGCGTAGCAGGCGGTATAGCCCAACTCCGGTCATGTCTCCTGTTTCAGGGCGGTTAATTTGCAGGGCGTTGGCAATATCGATGGGTTTCATGAGCATCATCCTCGGCAAGTGAAATGCGCAACAGTGAGCGGATTTCTTCGGGCTATTTTCGGGTTTGTTTTATTGTCGAGTAGAGTGTAGTCGCCCCGCCTTGGTGCGTCTTGATGCATATCAAGCGCAGATAAATCAGGTGGAAAAAAGTAACAAGGTACGGCTAGTCCTGCTAGGATTTGCCAAGCCGCATTAATTTACCGCCTTTTTTATAAGCGAGGGCTTCGAGAATAATCCCGTTAGTATTGGCGGTAATTGCCTTATTGGGTTGCCCATTGATTTCGTATAGCCCTGAATACCAACCTCTGGCTGGATTCATCAGGCTGCTTATATTAGACACGAGCTGTTTGGTATAATCGGTTTCATATAATGCATACCAGCCAATGGCGGCTTTGCTGCTGAGGGTTTTGAATTGACTGGCATCATCGCCTTTTTCTGAAATAGTATTCCACGCCTTACCATCGGTATAAACTGTATTGTAAACAAAGTACGGGGGTTGATCGATATTGTCTTCTGAAACAGCCGTTAAAACACCTGTGCGCGTAAAGCGTTTTTCTTGCGCTTTATAGACCCGCCATGCTAGCTCTTGCGAGATGTGATCCCAGCCAAATTCTAAACCGTCCAGAATATACGGTTCGCTTACCACATAGTTATGTGCGCCATACTTTTGTGGATCACGGCTATCGGTAGCAACCCGAACCCCATCAATAGTAACGAATTTAAGAAAATCGTTATAGCGCAAGGAATTAGAAACATCCAGACCCATTAAATTAAACGATTTCGCGGCGTATTCTTCGTAACCTAATCGCCCTTCTTGTAAGTATTGCGTTTCGCCTTGGTCGGTAACAACTGCCCCCTGTAATACCCCATTCACTAAAAGAGATTGTGTATTCCAGCTTTCCATGACTTGTTGTACTTCGGCATTGTGTTGAGGGTAATGCCAGTTTAAAACGTTAAAGGGCACTAAAATTCGCCCAATATCAATAGCCGACCAACCAATGCCTTTTTCACTGGGTTTATTGGTGTAATCGACCATTTGTAAGGTAATGGTATTGTACGATTTATTGGGCAACTTACCTTCAAATAAAGGTAATGTGGCGAGTGTCTGCAAGGCTTTACTGATGCGTGAATCAAACTCTGCGGGGGTAATAATGCCTAAGCGTTGTGCAGAAATGACAGCCATTAAATATGAGGAGGTATCCCACAATGTAGAAGCATTATAATTGTCGACGGAATTAACCAAGCCCGTTTCAGCGATGGTGTTGTTTTGGAAGTATTTCCAAGCGACCCGTGCCCATTCCATTTCTTGCGGGGTTAAAGCGCGGTTGGGGGCAATTTTTAAGTCGCTGCTGGCTTCGACAAGGTTTTCAGGGGTGGCAGCATTACCCACGCTCATGTTTTCCAGCCAACCCACTAAGCCGAATGCACTTAATAAACCTGTCAGGAAAATCAGGTGGCTACGGGCGCGAATCAGTCCTTGTTTGAAACTCATGCAATCACCTCATTATTGTTATTGAGCGTTATGTTTACCGTTGTGGAAGCAGGGCTGGGAATGGGAGGGTTCTCCGCTTCCGGTTGCCAAAATGCGGCTAGCACAATACCGCTGAGGGCAAAAATATTATTCAGCCCCCAAAAAATATTGACCAAAATGCCGCCTAATGAATAGTCATTATTGTCCAACAGGAAATACTGCGCGGTGGCATACAACACGCCTAATACGGTGAGTAGTATGACCGTAAATTGTGGGAGAACGAGGTGGAAGAAGTTCCCTTCTTGGCGGTCTTTGGGGGTTACGGGGAATTTGATTTTCTCGCCTTTCAGCACCGTCCAGATTGCACGTAAATTGACCGGAAAAAACGCTAAGTAACTGGCTTTGGAACGGTAGCCTGCAATCCCCCACGTTCCCAGCATGAATGCCAATTCCATGAAAAATAAAAAGGGCAGTATGTGTTTGAAAAAATCACCTGTGTAGGCACTGACAGGGGCGATGCCGCTAAATAAATAAACCAATGGAGCAATGAGGAAGATTGCATTCCATACCCCGCCGAAATACGACCAAATGGTTGCGCCATACATGAAACGTTGCGCCCAACTCATGCCGGGGCGGGTTAACGGGCTGTCATGCAAGGCAATATCGAGCGTGCCGCCCGCGTATTTGAAACGTTGCACGGTCCAACTGAGTAAATCTTGCGGTGAAAGCATTTTGGATTCCACCGTTGGGTGCATTACCGATTTCCACTGACGGTCTTCATCGGCGTGCAACACAATGGAGGTGTAAATATCCTCAGAAACGTGAAAGCGGTACGGCGTAAATTCTTCCTCGCCTGCGACTTGGTGGCGCATTTCTTGGACTAAACCGTGGTCGAGTGCTTGCCCCCCCATCAGTTTTTGCAATTGTTTGGCTTGTTTGTTGACCTGCTGTTCAATGTTATTTGCGTAACATTTAAGGGCTGCTTCCATGACGGCTTCGCGGCGATGGATTGAGCCAGCACCGCAGCAAAACGACGCATTTGCCCAGTTGCGGCGGCGTTGGATAATGTCGTAAAACATCTTCGGTTCATTCACGAACGGGTCTTCGCCCACCCGCACTTCACCAATGACTGCCTCAACCGCTTTACCCAGCCAGCGTCCGGGGGTTTTTAGGTATTTCTCTAATGCAGCGGGTAAAGGTTTGCCGTGCGGTAAGTCGAAAAACCATTGCGGGGTTTGTACCCACGCTACATCAGGGTCACGGAAATACCCCAGCGTGTGTTCCAACAGGGTTGCAAACGGGCGGGTATCCGCATCGCAAATGACAATAAAATCACCGTGCGTTTGTTCCATTGCATTGCGTAAGTTACCTGCTTTGAAACCAATATTGCTGCTGCGGGTGATGTAACCCACGCCTTCTTCTGTGGCGACTTGTTGCATTTCAGGGCGTTTGCCATCGTCAAGTACGAAGATTTGCAGATCAAGCGGGTAAGGGTAAGCAACCTTTTTCGCATCAATAATGCTTAGGCGGACTAATTCGACATCTTCATTGTAAGTGGGGAAAAAAACATCTACCTTGATTGGGCGGTCTTCGGCATGGTCGGGGTGTACGACCTCGTTGAAATTAGCAGGGGGGGGTAATTGTGGGTAATCTTGCACTTTCCACAGATTAAACACGAATAGCCCCAAACCAAAATACGAAGCAGTTTCTGCCACGGCAAGTGGAATGGCATACCATAATGCATCAGGGTTGAGGGATTGTGTCCAACGCCACCATAGATACCACGCGCCTAAGCTCATGGCGATAACCGCGAAATATTGCCAAAGCCCTTCCGTTACGGCGGAATACGGCAGCGGTGGTTCGGGTTGGCGGTCTTCAAATTGCTCAAAATAGAATCCCATAACTGTACGTCTTATTGTTGTGATTGGACGGTAAAGCGGTATTCGTTACGGCTAATCGTGTTGCCCTGCGCGTCCAAAATGGCAGCTTCAAGGCGGTAAGCACCCGGTTCACTCACGGGTACAAGGTAATCCCGTAAATGCTGGTGCATATCGGGGCTAAGGTTACATTGCCAGCTTTGAGTATCGCGCTTTTGCTTGCCTTGGAACAGTGCAATCCGATAACGGGCATGGGGATACGTGTTACGGGTATCATTTAATGCCCATAAGCCGATTTTGATGGGTTCGTTGGGGGCGTACTGGACCTTTTCCCACGCTAAACTGGGCAGTACGGGTTGGTAGGCGCGTTGTAAAGCCTGATACGCAGGCTTGGGTTTACGCCAGAAATCAACGACTCCCCAGTTCATGGACTCCCAATCCTCCACAAACATGAATTGAAATAATGCCCCCACGGGTTGATAGGTTTGCCGCCGATAAGATTCCGCCGCCAGTTGAATTAACTGAGCTTGGTAGGTTTGAGTATTGCGGATAAATTGCGCCAACGTTTTGCCTTGCGCGACTTTGGCAATTTCCAGCGTCTCTTTGCGTTGAAAATTGTGGTAAGCCCACGTTGCCCATTCGCTTTGGCTTTGCGGCAGTTCGGTTGTTTCCTCACCTAAAATGCGACTGAGTGTATTGCTATCCGGTAAGGCTTGCGCCCCGTATTCGGCAACGGTGTTGAGGCGGGTCGGTCGGGCGTAATCCAACCAATTGCCCGAATACCAACCTAACCACGGGTGTTCCTTGGTAGAAGAAATAGCGGTTATGGGGCGGCTGCGATCCAGTGCTTTCGCGGTTTGATACAGTGCATCGTCGAGTTGTTGGTTTTGTCGTGGATTGTAATCGGGGTATTTCCATTTCATCCAATCCGCATTCCACGGTGGTTCGTTGTGCAATGTCCATTGGATGATGGAGGGATGTTGCCCAAACTGCCGGATCATATCGCCAACTTGCGCCACCGCTTGTTGCTGGAATTCGGGGGTATCTTGATAACCCCATTGCAGTGGGAAATCCTGCCATACCAACAAGCCCTTTTCATCACACAAACGGTAAAACGCAGGCGCGGTAATGTGGGCATGAACCCGCACGGTATTGATGTTTGCCGCCTGCATTAATTGAATGTCGCGCTGAAAATCGGCGGGTTGCATGTCTGCGAGCCATTGATTCGCGATGTAATTCGTCCCACGCAGTAATAAGCGTTGGTTGTTAATGCGCCAAATGCCTTGCGCGGATTTTTCCACTTTACGAAAACCGATGCTGCGCTCAAGCGTATCCAGCACCTTGCCTTGCTGTACCGCGCTGATACTTAAGGTATAAAGTTGGGGTACACCATAACCTTGCGGATACCACAGCTTGGGGTTTGATACGGTGAAAGCACTTTTCCCTTGCGGCGGCAATAAGCCTTGCCAACTTGTTGTATTAGGGGAGGATGTCGATGTGGATTGTTCGGTCAACTTCCAGTGTAATTGCGCATCGGCAGGCAATTTACCTAAAACGGTCAGATCAAGATTTACTTGCCATTGTTCCAGCCCCTTAATCGCTTGCACTTGGATATTCTGCATTGCCAATTGCACTTGGGGCGATTGCTGTAAATAAACCTCACCCCAAATGCCGCCTGTATTCTTTTCTTGCCCCCGCGCTGACCATGCACCGCCGGGGCGAGTATCATGATGCGCGAAAATGCCCTTAATCAAGCGTTTGTGCAGGGAAAAGTCCGCGCTGGTTTCCAATGGGCTGTTAACCCGCACGAGCAAGGTATTTTGCCCATTGCGCAAGTAAGGGCTTACGTCGAAAGCAAAAGATTGGAAATAGCCTTCGTGTGCGCCCAGTTTCTGCCCGTTTAACCATACGTCTGCGGAATAATCCACACCCGTAAAATGCAGGCTAGAAACCGTATCAGGCGCAACGGCGGCAGTAAATTTCAGGCGATACCATGCGTAACCGTGGTGATCATAACCTGCACGATACCAATTCGCAGGCACACGAATGCGTTGCCAAACACGGGCAGTCGGCAGATCGGGGGAATCGTTGGGGAGAAATTCCCATGTACCTGCCAGTGATTGGTGTTGAGTGGGCGTTTGCGGCGTTGGCATGACACTGCACCCCTGCAAGAGCAGTAGTGTTAGCAGTAATGTCCAGACCGCATAGCGCATAGGGTTAATCAGCTAAGTTGTTTGCTCATGAATAAATGGTTGCCTTTCGTATCCCGAATGTAACGAATCGAGTCCGCGAGTAAATGGATCAAACCCATCCCCCAACCGCCTTCCGGCAGGTCTTCGGGGTTAGGCATGGCGCGGGTTTCCGTGTGTAAGGCATCCGGCATGGCGTGACCGTTATCTGAAACAATCAGGTGAATTTCCGTGGGGGTGTATTCCACACGCACATGCACATCGTTACCGTCTTGCAGTTGGTAAGCGTGCTCAATGACATTATTCACCGCTTCCACCAGCATTAATTCGAGCTGCCCTAGCTTGTCATCGGTTAGGGCTAGTTCCTTACCGATACCGCGTAACGCACCCGACAAAACACGCACTTGTTCTAAACGGCTATCGATGGATAGGCGAATGTTGTACTGTGTATAGGCACTGTCCATCAGTAAATTACCTCTAGGTAGGGTGTGTTTACGCTGCGACGGTTTCTAGTGCAGTGGTTACATCAGGCGTAATACGGAACACGCGATCCATGCGGGTTAGTTTAAACAAATCGGCGACGATGCCTGTTGCACCTGCAATGATTAAATCACCGCGATTACCGACCAGTTTTAACAAACTTACCAGCGCACCGAGGCTGCTACTGTCCATGAATTGCACTTCATGCAGGTCGAGAATCAGGCGGTTATTACCAGCCTTGATTAAGGTTTCAATGCTGCTTTTAAATTGAGGGGCAAGGGCTGCGTCCAAACGCGCGACTTGAATAGTCACAACGGTAAATTCACCGTGCGTAACGATGGTATGTTTCATTCTTATTGTCCTCTTTGTCGAAGGGGCTTTGCTATAATTATAATTTTAACTAATGAGTGTCAGTTTACACCCTAATTGCGAGTGGCGGCAAGTTTATGTAATCGCACTATTTTTCCACATGACAAGCGTTGGGATTACATAACGATAAGATAATCTTATGAATACTTTCTTCTGGGGGGTATTTTTCGTAGAATGATCTGTGTTGCCTAACAAAATAATAAATCTAATGTAGGAAAGCTCATGATGTGCGATAACCGCCATGCTGTTAGCTGCTTTGTTGAGAATGAGGGTTCGAGTGAGCAGCTTTTTGCGTTGTTTGAACAAGCCATTCAAAGCGGGGCGCAAAGTTTGTTGGTCTTGGCGTGTGATGCAAACGGTTTTACCCCCGCGCAACTGGATCAGTATTTACAACGTTTGCCTGTGCCTGTATTCGGCGGCATTTTCCCTGAAATTATTGCTAATGGTTGTACCTTGCAGCGCGGCAGTGTGGTGTGCGCGTTGCCGATTGCGGTACAAGTGTTTCATATTGAACAGTTATCCGCAGCGGATGTGAATTTCTTCCCTGAAGTAGCGGCTTTGGCGCATTGCATTCCAGCGGAAACCACCTTGATTACGCTAGTCGATGGTTTGAGTAAGCGCATTGCGGCATTGTTGGAAAGTTTGTACGAAGTTTTCGGCAGTAGTTGCCAATACCTTGGTGGCGGAGCTGGCTCATTAAGTTTTGTGCCCAAGCCGTGCTTATTCAGTAATCAAGGTTTGCGGATGGATTGTGCGCAGATCACCGCCTTGGCTTTACCCGTGAGTTTGGGTATTGAACACGGTTGGCATAAATTCGCCGGGCCGTTTTTTGTAACGGGGGCGTTCGATAACACCATTACTACCCTCGATTACCAGCCTGCATTTGACGTTTATAAGCAAGTGGTTGAAGCAGACAGCGGTCGCCGTTTTAGCGAAGTGGATTTCTTTGAGTTAGCAAAAGCGTATCCCTTTGGGTTGGAACGTTTGAATGGCGAGGTACTCGTCCGTGACCCATTAATGCATGAGGGGACGAAATTGGTTTGTGTGGGGGAAGTTCCCGTAAATCATATTTTATATATTTTAAAAGGGGAAGCAGATAACTTATTAGCAGCTTCACGCCAGTGTGTGGCGACGGCGGTGAATACGGCGGATCAGGCAGTTTTGGCATTATTATTTGATTGCATTAGCCGTACTTTATTTTTGCAAGAACGTTTTGACGAAGAAGTTAATACGATCTATACGCAATTACCGCCTGCTGTGCCATTGTTGGGGGCGTTGTCTTTGGGTGAAATTGCCGATTCCAGCAAAACATGCTTGGAATTTTTCAATAAAACCACGGTATTGGGTTTGTTTACACAAACGCAAAAGGCGGCGGTATGAATTCAACGTTGGAAGTGGTTTCTGTGCAATACGCGCTGGCTTTATTGGTCGGGCAAGA
>CAZJDN010000064.1:0-11355 GCA_964544775.1 uncultured Thiothrix sp. | reverse complement strand
TACCGGCCTGTCACGCCGGGGGTCGCGGGTTCGAGTCCCGTCCGCTCCGCCACTTCTTTTTCTCATTTCCTCCTTGCTTCTCTTCATGTATCATGCGTGCTTGCGCTCGTGGGGCGTGCGTATTATTTATTCTAGATCATCAACACTTTGACAAGAACGAACAAAGATCATGCTGCAAAATATTCATGATAAAGCCAAAGGCTGGATTGCCTATGCTATTGTCGGGATGATTACTATCCCATTCGCACTGTTCGGTATTAACCAATATTTTGAGGGCGGCGGTAAATTAGCTGCGGCGGTTGTAAATGGGGAGGAAATCCCCGTGCAAGCGGTGCAAAATGCCTTATTGAATATGAAGCAGCAGTTTGGCGGTAAATTACCTCCCGGTATGGATGATGCTAAACTCAAAACCGCTGCCTTGGATTCCGTCATCAATAAAACCTTAATGGAACAAAAAATCCGTGATGGTGGCTACCGTGCGAGTAACCAAGAAGTTAGCGAAGCCATTACAGGGATTGAAGTTTTCCAAAAGGATGGCAAATTTGATAAAGCCACCTATGAACGTTTCCTCAAAATGCAGCGGCGTGACCCTGCTACTTTTGAAATGCAAGTACGTAATGATTTATCCCAGCAGCAATTGCGCGGGGCTGTCTTAGATACGGCATTCTTACCTAAAGCCAGCATTGAACAGTACGAATCACTGCGGAATCAGCAGCGTGAAGTGGAAACATTTACCCTAAAAGCAGCAGATTACCAAGCCAAAGCGCAAGTAACGGATCAGCAAATTGCAGATTACTACGCAAAAAATAAAGCTGCTTTCATGACGGAAGAAAAAGCGAAGTTGGCGTATATTGAACTCAAACGTGATGACTTAGCCGCTAAAATCGCTGTTGATGAGACTAAATTAAAAGAGTGGTTTGATAAAAACGCGGATCGTTACGTTCAACCTGAAGAGCGCACGGCAAGTCATATCTTGATCAGTGTGGATGCCGCCGCGAAAGAAGCCGAAGCAAAAAAACGCATTGATGCGTTGTACGCAGACATTCAATCCGGGAAACGCAAATTTGAAGAAGTCGCTAAAACCGACTCTGACGATAAAATCAGCGCGGAAAAAGGTGGCGATATGGGAACTATCGTTGCAGGCGATTGGGGTCCTTTGTTTGAAAAAGCCGTTTCTGGCTTAAAACAAGGTGAAATGTCTGCTCCTGTACAAACTGAAGCGGGTTTTGAAATTATTCGGGTTAACTCGCTTAAACCTGCCGTACCCAAAACCTTTGACCAAGCCAAAGCAGCAGTAGAAGCCGATTACCGTAAAGAACAAGCGGATAAAGCCTTTGCCGATGCAGCGGATAAAATGCAAAACCTTGCGTATGAAAACGAAGGCGACCTTGCACCCGTTGCTAAAGCCTTGAATTTGAATGTGCAACAAACGGACTGGGTAACACGTACACAAGGTCAGGGCATTGCCAGTGAGGAAAAAGTACGGAATGCCGCGTTTGATGAAGACGTGCTGAAATCCGGTAAAAATTCGGAAGTCTTGGAATTAGCCGAAGGTCATGCGGTTGTTTTGCGTTCGATTAATCACGAAGCGGCAGCACAAAAGCCTTTGGACACAGTGAAAGAAGATGTGCGTAAAACGCTGCTAGATGAAGAAGCACGTAAATTAGTTGCCAAACAGGGCGATGATTTACTGAAAAAATTAACTGCAAGCCAGTCATGGGCAGCGTTAACGGAAGCAGGTGTTGGTGCTGAAAGTGCCGTAGTGAAATTCGGTTTGGTAGGGCGTTCGGATGGCAAAGTTGCCCCTGAAGTCTTACAAAAAGCCTTTAGCATGGCGCAACCTGCCGCAGGTAAAGTCAGTTGGTCTGGAGTCGCTTTAGCAAACGGTGATTACGTTGCAGTTGCAGTGAAAGCCGTGAAAGCAGGCGAAGCAAAAGCAGATGCGACGGCGGCAACTGTGTACCGCCAAACCGTTGGTATGCGTGAGCTGACTTCCATGTTGCAAGGTTTGCGTGAATCGGCTGACATTGTTACTCACCCAGAAAATCTCTAAGCGAGTGCCATGAAAGTTCACCTTAAAGCGTTAGGATGCCGCTTAAACGAGGCGGAACTGGAACAATGGTCGCAACAGTTTTTGGCTGCTGGGCATGAAATTGTGCCTAGCGTGCCGGATGCTGATGTGTTAGTGCTGAATACTTGCGCAGTTACGAGCGATGCATCAGGGAAATCGCGGCGTTTAATGCACCGTATGTACCGCGAAAACCCGTCAGCGCGTTTGGTTGTCAGTGGCTGTTATGCCACGTTGCAAGCACAAGCTGTGGCAGAAGCAGCAGGTGTGGATTTGGTTGTGCCGAATACGGAAAAAGACCAATTACCACAAAAGGTGATGGAAGCCTTTACTCTGCCTATCATGCCAGCAATGGCAACCGAACCGGGCGAAACACCCTTATTTTTGCGCGGTCGTCACCGCGCTTTCATTAAAATCCAAGACGGTTGCCGTTACCGTTGTACGTTTTGTATTGTTACCGTTGCACGCGGTGAGGAACGCAGTCGTACTGAGGAAGAAATTATTTCGGAAATCAATCTCTTGCACCGCCAAGGTATTCAAGAAATTGTCCTGACAGGGGTGCATGTTGGTGGTTACGGCAGTGACATTGATTGCTCACTGTATAGCCTTGTGCAACGGGTGTTACTGGAAACCGCAATTCCTCGTATTCGCTTTGCATCGGTTGAACCGTGGGATTTGCCGGAAGGTTTCTTTGACCTATTTCGCAACCCGCGTTTAATGCCACACATGCATTTGCCGTTGCAAAGTGGGGCGGATTCGGTCTTACGTCGCATGGCGCGGCGCTGTAAAACCGCAGAATTTGCGCAATTAGTCGCTCAAGCGCGGCAGGCAATTCCCCATTTCAATGTTACCACCGATGTGATTGTGGGGTTTCCGGGAGAAACGGAAGACGAATGGGCGCAAACGCTGGCGTACTTGGAAACGATAGGCTTTGGACACATGCACATTTTCACGTATTCAGCGCGTGAAGGTACAAAAGCTGCGCGTTTGCCAGACCCTGTGCCGGAAGCAATCAAAAAACACCGTAGCCAAGTGTTGCATCAGTTGGCTGAACAGCAAAAAAATGCATGGTTACAACAACAAGTTGGGCAAACCGTGCCTGTTTTGTGGGAATACGCCCGCGAAGAAGCGGATGGGCGGAAGGTTTATACCGGATATACACCAAACTACTGTAAAGTCATGGTATCGGTATCTAATGATCGGTATCTGGAAAACTGCATTACGCAGACTACACTTGAAGCTGTAGCTGTGGAAGGCGGAATACTTTGCGGGAGTTTAAGCGCATGAAATTCAAATCGGTGTGGCTGGGGCTGTATGCTTTGGCTTTGAGTGTCGTATTATCAGGTTGTATTTTTTCCTCAGAATCGCAACAAGTACGTGAAACGACAGAGAAATTTTGGCAAGCCGTACTTGCGGGTGATATGGAAACCACCAAGGATTTAGTGACGTGGGAAAGTACCCAGTATTTGTCTTTCCTAGGGCAAAAAGGCATCAATGCGCAACGCTTTGAAACGGGTGAAATTAAAATTGAGGAAAATACGGCGGAAGTTGCTACCGTGTTATACGGTGGTGAAAAAGGCGACATGCAGATTCCTGTGCGTACCGTTTTGGTGCGTAATCATGATAAATGGTTGATCGATGTACAAAAGACAATGGGATCAATGGTCAGTGGGGCAATGGGTGCTGTGGTTGACCAATTGAATAATTTTATGCAAGAAGGTATTAAAGGTCTCGATCACGCCCTCACCGATAGTGTCAATCAGCTCAATCAAACCCTCAAACAAGGCGTTGAGCAACTGCAAAAAGATTTAAGTAAACCGCTTCTTCCACCACCGAATTCTACCCCAACAAATCCACCTGCTGGGAATAAACAGCAAATTTAATCATGTTCATTGGCTTGAAAGTGACTTATTCGTTGGTTTCTGCGAATTTTCATTGCATTCAGGAACTATTCAGCTTTATATGTAGTCTTAACTGACATCTGCCTTGCTATGGGTACGTAGCTGAGAATGTAGGGTATATAGGAAATTTCCCCCAAGATTGCCTATGCTTATCCGTACAGGGATGAAAAGTGCCGTTCTGTCAGCCAGTTAGTGGCGGACAAATCAAGGAGTGTTATGTTGTGGCTGTGCTGGTTGTCATTAATATGGCTAATAGCCAGCCGCAATGCGTGGTTGAAACGAAATAACGAAGCCGGAATTATCCCCATGCCCAAACTGATCGTTAAGCATGATTTGCCGCCACCTTCCGCACAGGATAAGCTGATAAGTGCGTTGCAAGTTATTTTGCCAATAATCCTGTTGATTGTTGCTGTTTCTGCGGCGGTTTCACTGTATTTTTCTCCTAAAAGTGAAACCAAGCAGTCTACGTTGCAACCGTCTTCAGTGAGTACGGTATTGCCCGAAGTCTATACTCGCGCCGAAGGACGTTTGAATGCGTTAGGTATGGAATTTGAACAAATCACAGATACAGGTAAAGAAGATTACGCAACCAATCTAAAACTGACGGAAAAGGCTGCGGAAATCCTCAAACATATCGAAAAAATGGATGCAATGGTTGCAGAATTAACCCTTGATGCAAAAGACAAACAAACCCTGTTAGCCCGTCATCAATATCAAAAGGATTATTGGGAATCCAAACAGGTGTTTCACCGTTTGCGTTTAGCACGTTTCAAGGATGAAACTACAGGCAATCCTGATGAGAAAGTGGAAAAACCAGCTAAAACAGCCGAAGTTGTTCCTGTGCCAGAAAATCCCAATCCCGCATTAGGCGAAACCAAAGCTGAAACGCCACAACAATTGCCGGAAGGGGTGAAATTACCACCCGGTATGTGCCCGTTGTTTGGTCCTGGCGCGAAGGAATGCAAAGCCGGAAAGCATTAGCATTTATTCCAGATCAATAATGGTTTGCCATGCCTGTGATTCGATGGGCATGACAGACAGGCGGTTGCCTTTGCGTAACAAGGGCATTTCCGCTAACGTAGCTTGTGTTTTGAGTTCCGCCAAACTGATGGTGCGGCGGAATTTGCGCACAAATTTAACATCTACGCGATACCAACGCGGGTTTTCATCGGTGCTCTTCGGGTCGTAATAGTTACTGTCTGGATTTTGTGCCGTCGCATCGGGGTAGCCTGCGGTAACGATTTCAGCAATACCGACAATGCCGGGTACGTCACAGTTGGAATGGTAAAAAAACGCCAAATCCCCTACTTGCATTTGATCGCGTAACATATTTCGTGCTTGGTAATTGCGTACACCATCCCACGGTTCAATTCCTACACGCGCTAGATCGTCGATGCCGAAAACATCCGGCTCGGATTTCATCAGCCAATATTGCATGATTGTTGTAGCCTCACAGTTTTTCGGGGGTAATTTGTTGTACGCTGAAATGCCCACGGTTGTTTGCCATGTGTTTGGCAAGGTGGGGGAGGATTACTTGCATTTGTTGGGCTAATTTCCACGGCGGATTAATAACCAACATGCCGCTGCCTGTCATGCCTAAACCTACGCTATCGGCAGTGGGGCAAAATTCCAGTTGCAATACGTTCGGAATAGCGGCTTTTACGATTGCTTTGAGCATTTGGGTTACACGTTGGCGTTCAACTACGGGATACCACAGCAGATACGTCCCCGTTGCAAAGCGTTTGTGGGCTTTGGCTAGGGTTTCAATCACGGCGGTGTAATCGCTTTTGATTTCGTAAGACGGGTCAATCAGTACTACTGCGCGACGTTGTAATGGTGGGACTAAGCCGATTAAACCTTGTAAACCGTCTTGTTTACGGACTTGCGTGCTTTTGTCATTGGCAAACAGTTTTTCTAGCGTTAGGAAATCATTCGGGTGCAATTCAAACAAACGCAAGCTGTCTTGTGCGCGTAAGCATTGTGCTGCTAACCACGGCGAACCGGGGTATTGTTTTAAGACAGCATTCGGGTTGATTTGCTTAATCAAAGCCAGATAGGGTTGCAAGCTGTCGGGTAATTGCGTTGCTTGCCACAAGGTTTGAATGCCGCTACTGAATTCACGGTTGCGTTGTGCGTGATCGTTGAGTTGATACAGTCCGCTGCCTGCGTGCGTGTCAATGTAAACAAACGGTTTATCTTTGCTTTTGTAATATTCTAGTGTTAATACGAGTGTGATGTGTTTGAGTACGTCGGCGTGATTGCCTGCGTGAAAAGCGTGGCGGTAACTAAGCACGGTGCTTCATCCTTCAAGCGGTTTAGGCTGCGCAGAATAGCACGCTAAGGCAGGCGGGGGTACTGAATTACCAACAGGTCGGAACTGCCCGACCTGTCTTACTGCGCTAAGGGTTAATGACTAACCGTTGCGGGTGAAGTGCTTGCAGGACCGGGCGTGCCAACGGTTGCATTCGGTACAACAGGGGCGGTGGGCATTGCGGGTGCAGTTGGCTGAGGGGCAACAGGCATCGCAGGCGCATTCATTGGTGGCACAGCGTAAGGGTAAGGCATGGCTGGCGGTGGCATCATGGGTGCGTTGCCGTAATTCATAGGCATGTTGTAACCGTAACCCATGTTCGGGTTGTAGTTATAATTGTTACCCATAAACGGCATATTGCCAAAGAAACCGTTGTTGTTTCCGTAATAGCCATTGTCATTGTTATCAAAGCTGTTGGACATTTCTTCCATCCAATACATGGGTGTCCATTCTGGCCAATCGTTTTCTTCGTAGTAAGGCCCATAAGGCCCCATTTTCCATTCACCATTATTATTGTTACCGAAGAAATTGGCATTCGCGGTTGCGGATAACGCGAGTAAGCTCAAGCCGATGAGTACTTTTTTCATGTTTAGAATCTCTCCTGATGCGGTTCTTAAGTAATATATCAGTATATTCTAATATACGCTAGGGACGAAAACGAAAAAAGCCAGCCTCGGTAACAACCGCATCCAGCGGAATATCCCATGCAAAGCGAGTTAAGTGCGGCACTTTTTGAAAGGCGTAAGCGATTCCCACCAAATAGGGGCGTGGTCTGTTTTGCTGTCGTTTAAAGGCAAAAGTACGGTCATAAAACCCACCGCCCATGCCCAAGCGCGAACCTTGCGCATCAAAAGCCAGCAGCGGGGTAATTACCAAATCCAGCCATGCTGCTGCGCGTTGTTGCCCCGCACGGGGTAGGGGTTCGGGAATGCGAAAACGGTTGGTGCGAAAGCGCGTATTCCGATTCCATTGCGTGAACCACAAACGGTTTTCACCAAACGGTGACAGGACGGGCAAGTAAAAGCGTTGTTTGGGTAAGGCGCAGTGGCGCAATGCACGCGGGTCAGCTTCCCCCCGCACAGGTAGATAGAGCGCGATGTGGCGAGCGTTACGGAAGACAGCTTGTTTTCGCAACTGCTTTACCATGCGTGTGGCTAGCTGTTGTTGTGTGGGTGCAGGTAATGCCGCACGTTGACGACGCAAGTGGCGGCGTAGTTGTTGTTCAGGCGTTAGTGTTGGCATCGGTCGGTTTCAAACAGAACTGGAGGAGCGCGTCCCCTAAGCGCAGTTCTTCACCGGGTACGAGCTTGCGGCTGGTTAGCGGGGTATCTTTCCCCAAGGTTTGAAGAATATAGTCGCCGCTGCTGTTGCGTTCAATTACGAATCGCCCGTCTTTCAAATTACCGAGGCTAATGCGTTCATCGGTAATGGGAATGAGGTAGCCTGTTTTGCGCCCATCCAATACTTTTAACCATGCTTGGTAGTGCGATTCGAGTAATTTGGGGTGGATACTCAAACGGTGCAGTTGCGACTCTACGCCCTGATTGGTGCGAAAAATGATCTGGTATTTACCCAACGCAATCACATCACCGTCTTCAAGGTAATGTTGCTCAACTAAATGGCGATTGACGTAAGTGCCATTGGTGCTATCGAGGTCTTCCAAAAAGCAATCATCACGCACCACAGTAATGCGGGCATGGTGCAAACTAATGGTACGATCTGGCAAGGCAATGTCACTTTTGGCATGTCGCCCTACAGAAATGGTCGTACCTTTGATGGTAAAACGCTTAATGATTTGCTTATCGAGCAGTACAACCAATTCAGGCATGGTTAGGCATTAACCTTTCTGTCGTTACGCTGCGCAGTGCGCAACTTGGTTTTGAGTTTAACGTATTGTGTCTCTTTGGCGGTTCTTTTGCCAGTCCGTACCGTGGCTAAACGGTTATAGCGGTGTTTGCTGTTGTTGGCGCGGGGTGTGTAACTTGCCTGCATCAAACGTGGGCTATCGTCAACGGTGGGTAATGACTCGATAATTTTGGCTAAAGTTGCGGCATATTCACGCGGCAAAATAATGCGGTTGGAATATTCTGGCGTAGTAACGCCTGTGCGGAAGTAGGGGTTAAGGTTTACCAAATGATCTTCTGCCAAACCTGCTTGCACTGCGGCTTGACGTAAATCCACTGCCTTATTAATCCGCACTTGTGCAAGGCGGGCGCGATTGGGGGTATCCGCCAGCGCAATACCGTAGCGATCAGCGTGACTAATTAATTCCTTAAACGCCAATAAACGCGGCACGTATTCGCGGGTTTCTTTGGGTAAATCCAAGTTCCAGAAATCGCTGGGCAAGCCTTTGCTCTGATTCAACGCTATTTCACGTTGCACGCGCCCTTCACCGCAATTGTAAGCCGCTAAAGCGAGTAACCAGTCGCCGTTGAAATCGCCACTGAGTTTTTCGAGGTAACTTAATGCCGCCCCTGTCGCGGCGAACGGGTCCATGCGTGCATCGTAGGTTTTGCTTTGTTCCAAACCGTAACGTCGCCCCGTATCGGGGATAAATTGCCACAAACCCGCAGCCCCTGCGTGTGAGAAAATGTCGGGGTCAAACGCACTTTCCACAAACGGCAGTAAGGCTAATTCAGTGGGCAATTTACGACGGTCTACTTCGTGCACAATCATGTGTAAAAATAAACTTGCACGCCCTGACAGCAAGGTTAATTGTTCTGGGTTTTTGCCATAGTAAGTGACGAAATGTTGCACCTGTGGGTTGTCAGCGTGGGATTCCAATTGGAAACCTTTGAAAACCCGTTCCCACGTATCAAAATCTTGGTCAATCTGGGCTTTAGCGGTTTGTTTGGCGGCTTTACGGTACGTTGCTTTTTGTACAAATACGTCACTGTCGTCGTTGCTGTGGTAAGCGGCTTTTTTCACTGTAACCGTATCAGCATCATCGGCGGCGGATTTTTGCAAATTGGTTGAACAACCTGTCCCACTAAAAACAGCCACGAAGGATGTCGCGACGAGCGCGTAAGTGTTCATTTTTATCATTGTTTTACCCAGTAAGCCCATTGTTATTATGCCGATCCAGATTCGCCGCTATAATTCGCCCTTGGCGGGATCGTCTTTTATGATGCCCGAATATAATACGTATCACTCTGTTGAACAAGGAAAAACCGCTGAACGTTACATTCACAAATACCTGCTTTGACGGTACTGACTGGTGTAGGCAGTGGTACGCAACACGGGCAGGGCAAGCAACCCTTGCGCAAATTCAAACGGCGATTACGCACATGACTAACGCCGTGTTTGGCTATTACGCGCTGGAAATGGGCGTATTGGCGGGGGCGCAAACCTTCCTGCAAGAGTCACGGGTTGCCAACCGTTTTGTGTTGGGTAGCCAGTTACAGGAAAATGTTGACGTGTTGGGTGAGCCAGAATATTTACCGTTTGCCTTTAGCAATTTGGATTTAGTGGTCGCCAGCCACGCCTTGGATTGTTCCCCCCAGCCGCACCAAGTTTTGCGTGAAATCGAGCGCGTGCTTGTCCCCGAAGGGCATTGCATTTTGTTAGGTTTCAACCCGTTAAGCTGCAAAGGCTTGGCGCATTTATGGCAATACAAACGGAATCCCTGCCGCATTTACAGCACCTTTCGGGTGCGCGAATGGCTAAATGTGTTGGGTTTTGAAGTGCTCGAAACCGTGTCTTTTGGCTTTAGCCCGATTTTGGGCGGTGAACGATTATTCCAACGTACCCGCTGGCTCGATGCTATCGGGGAAAGATCGGGGTTAGGCGTGGGGAATGTTTATTTGATTCACGCGCAGAAAAAAGTGTCTAACATGACTTTATTACCCACTTCACGTAAAACCGTGCCTGTCTTGCGCCCAAAAATAGCAGCAGGAGCAGGGCGTATTTCCCAACGAGAACCCATGCATGACAAATAAAGTGGTCGAAATTTTCACCGATGGCGCGTGCCGAGGCAATCCGGGCAAAGGCGGTTGGGGGGTATTGTTGCGTTACAATGGTACGGAAAAAGAGCTGTACGGTTACGCACCCGATACCACTAACAACCAAATGGAACTCATGGCAGCGATTCAAGGGTTGGAAGCCTTAACGCGCCCGTGTGAGGTGATATTAACCACCGACTCGCAATACGTGCGTCAAGGTATTACCGAATGGATCACGGGTTGGAAGCGCAAAAACTGGAAAACCGCCGCCGGAAAACCCGTCAAAAACCAAGAGCTTTGGCAACGTTTGGATACCGCAGCCTCCCTGCATCAAGTGGATTGGCGGTGGGTCAAAGGGCACAGCGGACACGACGAAAACGAACGGGTTGACCAACTCGCCAACAAAGCAATCGATGAGCAAACAGCATGACACGGCAAATTATTCTTGATAC
Organism: uncultured Thiothrix sp.; assembly: GCA_964544775.1. Classification (GTDB taxonomy): domain Bacteria; phylum Pseudomonadota; class Gammaproteobacteria; order Thiotrichales; family Thiotrichaceae; genus Thiothrix. The sequence continues at coordinate 682 of CAZJDN010000064.1, read as the reverse complement.
CGAAACCACGGGGTTAGAACCCAAAGAAGGGCATCGCATTATCGAAATCGGTTGTGTGGAAATGATTAACCGCCGTTTGACGGGGAATAATTTTCACCACTACTTACAGCCTGACCGCGAAATTGATGCAGGTGCGATTGAAGTTCACGGTATTACCAACGAATTCCTCGCCGATAAACCGCGTTTTGAAGCCATTGCGGAAGAATTGCTGGATTACCTGCGTGGGGCGGAATTAATTATCCATAACGCGCCATTCGATATAGGCTTTCTTAACCACGAATACCAACTGATTGATACCGCCTACCAACCCATGACGGACTATTGCAGCGTTACGGATACCTTAGTCATGGCGCGGCAAATGTTCCCCGGTCAACGCGCCAGCTTAGATGCGCTGTGTAAACGTTACGAAATCAACAACGCCCACCGTACCTTGCACGGCGCATTGCTCGATGCGGAAATTTTGGCAGACGTTTACCTTGCCATGACGGGGGGGCAGGTGAGCTTATTATTGGGCGGGGAAAGTGAAACAAGCGGCAGTAATGGCGGGGGCGGCATCCGGCGCGTATCCAGCGACGTTAGCCGCTTGCGTGTGATTGCGGCTAATGCCGAGGAACTCGCCGCCCACAACGAACGGTTAGCGGCGATTACCAAATCAGCGGGAAAGTGCTTATGGGTGGAGTAA
>CAZJDN010000063.1:7878-11500 GCA_964544775.1 uncultured Thiothrix sp. | reverse complement strand
CGCACATACAGCGGGGCATACGCGGCATCGCCTTGGGTAACATCAATCAAATGTGCTTTGAGTAATTCCAATATTGCCATGAGCGTTACCACCACGCCACGTCGCCCTTCTTCGACGGTAAAGAAATGCTCAAAGGGTACAAACGTTGCGCTTTCCAACAGGGTTAATACGTGTGTCATGCGCTCACGAATCGATAAATGCTCACGCCGAATTTGATGGTGTGTAAACATATCGGCGCGTTTGAGTACCTCTTGAAACGCATGGAGTAATTCCCGCAAGGCTATTTGCGGTTGTGGACGCGGTAACGGTGGAAAATTAACGGCAGTTTGTACTGACCAATGTTCACGTTCTAAACGCGGTAAATCGTCCAATTCGGCGGCGGCTTGTTTACACTGTTCGTAGGCTTGCAATTGCCGCATTAATTGCGCACGCGGATCATCTTCCGTTTCAACTGGCGTATGCCGAGGCAATAATAAACGCGATTTAATTTCCGCTAACATTGCTGCCATCAAAAGATATTCCGCTGCCAAGTCGAGTTTAAAATCTTTCATTAACTCAACATACACCATGTATTGCTCGGTAATTTGCGCAATCGGAATATCACAAATATCGAAATTTTGCCGCCGAATTAAATACAGCAGTAAATCCAACGGACCTTCAAAGGCTTCGAGGAAAACTTCCAAAGCATCGGGGGGAATGTATAAATCCTCTGGCAGTGTGACGAGTTGCTCGCCACGCACAATTGCCAGAGGTAATTCAGGTTGGATTGCCGTCATCAATTACAGATGGTGGGTAAAGCGCATTGCTTCCATCACATCGGCGAGGGTTTCACGCGCTACTTGACGCGCCGCTTCTGCCCCTTCACGCAAAATTTCACGCACGCGCCCACGGTTTTCTTCGTATTCCGCTGCACGCCGTTGAATCGGGGCTAATTCCGCTTGTACCGCCGCAATCACGGGTTGTTTGCATTCGATGCAACCAATCCCTGCACTGCGGCAGCCTTCTTGCACCCACGCTTTGGTCGTGTCGTCGGAATAAATTTCGTGGAACTGCCAAACAGGGCAACGCGCTGGATCACCGGGATCGGTACGGCGTACCCGTTGCGTATCGGTTGGCATGGTACGGATTTTCTTTTCCACATCTTCCGGTTTTTCACGCAGCGCGATGGTATTCCCGTAAGACTTGGACATTTTCTGCCCATCCAACCCCGGCATTTTCGAGGCTTTGGTTAAAGCAGCTTGCGGTTCGGGCAGAATGATTTTACCTGAACCCTCTAGATAGCCAAACAGCCGCTCACGATCCCCCAAGGACAGGTTTTGTTGCGATTCCAGCATGGCGCGGGCAATGTCCAATGCTTCCGCATTGCCTTGCTCTTGGTATTGACGGCGTAAATCGCGGTACATTTTCGCCTGTTTCTTACCCATTTTATTTGCCGCTTGCTCGGCTTTTTCCTCAAAACCCGGTTCACGCCCGTAAATATGGTTAAAACGCCGCGCCACTTCACGGGTTAATTCAATGTGTGCCACTTGGTCTTCACCCACAGGGACACGATCCGCCTTATAGATCAAAATATCCGCCGATTGCAGTAACGGATACCCCAAGAAACCGTAAGTCGCAAGGTCGCGTTCCTTGAGTTTTTCTTGCTGATCTTTGTAGGTTGGAACACGTTCTAACCAACCCAGTGGCGTAATCATCGACAACAGCAGGTGCAATTCCGCGTGTTCGGGTACGTGCGATTGGGTGAAAATTGTCGCGGAACTAGGACTAATGCCCGCCGCCAACCAGTCGATTGTCATATCCTCAACGTGTTGCGAAATACCATCGGGTGTTTCGTAATGGGTCGTCAGGGCGTGCCAATCAGCAACGAAAAAAAAGCACTCGTAGTTGAGTTGCATATCTACCCAGTTTTTTAAGACACCGTGATAATGCCCTAAATGCAGCAAACCCGTCGGGCGCATCCCTGAAACGACGCGCTGAGTGTGTGAAGACGAAGTACTCACGCAAATACCTTGTGTTGTGTGTTCAAGTTAAATACTTAAAGAAATAAATGCCCAAGCAAGACAGCCAAAGCTGACACTAAGGGCGTGATGATAGCATCCAATACGCCGAAATAGAGCAATGCCACCACAATAATCATACCGTAAGGCTCAATCTGGTCGAGAATCCGCGCCAAACTCAGCGGCAATAAACCGGATAAAACACGCCCCCCGTCTAACGGCGGAATCGGCAACAAGTTAAATACAAACAGGGTTAGATTAATCATCACCCCATTGCGACTCATGTCTGAAAAACCGTGTGCCACCCGCGCATCCGGTACTAAAACCGCGAATACCACCAGCAACAACAGCCAGATAATCGCCATGAATAAATTCACCGCAGGACCAGCCGCCGCAACCAGCACCATATCACGCCGATAATTTTTCAGATTACGGAAATTGACTGGCACGGGTTTCGCCCAACCAAACAAAAACGGCGAACTCAACACCAACAACAACGCAGGTACAAGAATTGTCCCTACCGGGTCGACGTGTTTAATCGGATTCAACGACAAACGCCCTAACATCCGCGCCGTCGAATCCCCCAACTTATTGGCTACCCAACCGTGCGCAACCTCGTGGAGGGTAATAGCAAACAAAACCGGAATCGCCCACGTCGCAATGTTATACACCAAGCCATTGAGATCAAAATCCATTTTAGTGCTCCACTAACCAATTAACACTGCCCTTCCCTTCGCGCAGTATGACGGGGCGATCATCCATCAAATCCACCACCGTCGTTGGCTCATGCCCACAAAAGCCCCCATCAATAATTAAATCTACCTGATGTTCCAAACTCAAACGAATCTGGTAAGGGTCAATCATGGGCAAATCATCGCCCGGCAAAATCAAGGTACTGGACATTAACGGTTCGTTCAGTTCCTGTAAAAGTGTTTGCGTCACAATATGATCCGGTAAGCGGATACCAATCGTCTTGCGCTTAGGATGCTGCAAACGACGCGGCACTTCACGGGTTGCTTGCAAAATAAACGTGTAAGGTCCTGGCGTTAGCGATTTAATCAGGCGGTAATTGATATTATCCACCTGCGCGTAAGTTGAAATTTCGGACAAATCACGGCAAACCAAGGTGAAGTTGTGTTTATTGTCCAACCGACGAATACGTTGAATCCGTTCCATTGCATTTTTGTCACCCAACTGACAACCAATGGCATAGCTGGAATCGGTAGGAAAAACGACTACACCGCCCTCGCGAATAATTTGCACCGCTTGGCGGATGAGACGAACTTGGGGGTTTTCGGGGTGAATTTGAAAATACTGACTCATTGTTCAATTATCATTTAGAATTGGCGACTTTAACCGATTATACCAATACGTATGAAGTTCCTGTTTGACTTTTTCCCAGTTGCACTATTCTTTCTAGTGTACAAATTTTTTGGCGACCTCCCCACAGCATGGATTGAGGCAGCCAATCAATTGCCACTCATGGCACTCAACCAAAGTGAACCCAAAGACGCTATTTTGCTGGCAACGTTGGTAATTATCTTAGCAACCCTGCTGCAAAACGTATTGTATTTCGTCATGCACCGCCGCTTTGAAAAAATGCACCTAATCACATTGGGGATTCT
>CAZJDN010000063.1:0-7778 GCA_964544775.1 uncultured Thiothrix sp. | reverse complement strand
ATTTCGTCATGCACCGCCGCTTTGAAAAAATGCACCTAATCACATTGGGGATTCTGCTGGTCTTCGGCACACTGACCTTATTCCTCAAAGACCCGCTGTTTATCAAATGGAAAGTCAGCATCATCAACTGGGCGTTTGCTCTTGCTTTCCTTGGCAGCCAATTTGTTGGCACACGCAAACCATTGGCAGAACGCATGATGGCACACGCCTTGAGTGCGCCCAGTGCGGTTTGGAAACGCCTGAATAACCTATGGGCAGTCTTTTTTGCCTTCATCGGCGCATTGAATTTAGTCGTCGCCTACTTTTTCAGTGAAAATGTTTGGGTTAACTTTAAACTGTTTGGCGTATTAGGGCTGACACTGGCATTTGTGATAGCACAAGCCTTCTACTTACAAAAATACGCTGAAGAAACACCCGAATAGTTACAAAAATTTAAGGACAACCCAACCATGTTATATGTCATTATCGGCGAAGATGTTGAAAACAGCCTAGCTGCTCGCTTAGCAGCACGCCCAGCGCACTTAGAACGCTTATTCGCGCTACGCGATGCAGGGCGGTTGTTTGCCGCAGGTCCAAATCCTGCGATTGATGCCAATGATCCGGGCGAAGCAGGTTTCACAGGCAGTCTCATCATCGCTGAATTCGACTCACTGGATACTGCACAAACATGGGCCAATGCAGACCCGTATGTGGCAGCAGGTGTTTACCAACGTGTCACCGTTAAACCTTTTAAGAAAGTATTACCTTGAAGAGGACAATCAAAACAATGCAACTGAAAGCTAACAAAATCTTACTCACAGGGCTAATGGGGTTAAGTCTGAGCTTTAGCGTACTTGCGCTGAATTCTTACGCAGAAGATGCTAAAGCACCTGCGGCAGCAGAAGCCAAACCTGCGGCTGTTGACACCACACCCGTAGCAACCGTTAACGGTCAAACTATCACCAAAGCGACACTGGATTCCGTTTTGGAAATGGTGCGTCGTTCGTCACCGGACGGTAAAGCCGATGCCAAAGGTATTTTAGATGACCTGATCATTACCGAATTAGCCCGTCAAGAAGCCAGCAAATCCGGTTTGGCAGACAAAGAAGAAGTCAAACAAAAAATCAAAGACTTCACCGACAAACTGGTATTGAATGCATGGACGCAAGAAAAAGCCACTTCCTTCAAAATTGAAGACGCAGAACTGAAAGCCGCGTATGACAAAATCGTCGCTGACGGTGGCAAAACAGAATACAAAGCGCGTCACATTCTGATGAAAACCAAAGAAGAAGCAGAAGGCGTAATTAAAGACCTCGAAAAAGGGGTTGATTTTGCTGATCTGGCGAAAAAATCTTCCGATGGTCCATCAGCGGCAATGGGCGGCGACCTTGGCTGGTTCAAACCCGGCTCAATGGTAAAACCGTTTGCGGATGCCGTAACCAAAATGGAAAAAGGCACGTACACCAAAGAACCCGTGCAAACTGAATTCGGCTGGCACGTCATTAAATTGGAAGACAAACGTGACGTAAAACCACCTGAATTTGAATCAGTCAAACCGCAACTGCAACGTCAGCTTGCGCAAGAAAAAATGATCAAGTACATGGAAGATTTACGCACCAAAGCTGACGTAAAAGTCATGTTGCCGGAAGAAAAAGCCGCAGACGCTAAACCAGCCGATGCACCAGCCGCAGCTCCTGCGGATGCAGCAGCAAAACCTGAAGAGAAAAAATAATTCCCTTCTTGCAGTCTCTCTCACCACCTCCCCTGCTGGGGGAGGTCGGTTAAAATCCCGCCCAACATACCCCATAAATCGGGGACATCTCGACACCCTCGGCAACAAACGCTATCTTTTTCCCCTACACCGCTACTAACACCACCTAAAGATAAAGGGAGTCACTATGAAACCAGAATGGAAAACATTCCTCATTGATTGCGGCGCGGAATTTGAAGGCGATTCACTCGTTTCATTCGGCAATCCAGAACGCGAACGGCGCATTCCCCCGCAAGGTGGCATCCTGTGCGATTTATCGCATTTTGGTTTAATTAGTGTCACAGGGGCTGATGCCGTCACATTTTTACAAGGGCAATTAACCAACGACATTCGCCAAGTCACTGAAACCCAATCACAATTCAGCGCGTGGTGTACAGCAAAAGGACGTGCCCTAGCAACTTTTTTCATTACCCAACGTCAAGGCGTGTATTACCTAAGCGTTTCCCGCGATTTATTAGAACCTACGTTAAAACGCTTACGCATGTATGTTTTACGTTCTAAAGTGGTATTGGAAGATGCCAGCACGAGCTTGGTGCATTTTGGGTATGCTGCACCGGATGGCGATGAACATTTAAAAGCCATTTTGGGTAAAGCCCCCGAAAATGCCTATGACACCGTGCAAGTAAATAATTTGACCATTATGCGTCAACCTGCACCAATTCCGCGTTTTAAAATTTTAGGTGAACTGGAAGAAGCACGTAAATTGTGGCAACGCCTCAACGTCAATGCCGCGTGCGTCGGGCGCAGTAGCTGGGAATATTTCAATATCCGTTCCGGCGTGCCAATGGTAACGCTGGCAAGCACGGAAGCGTGGGTTCCACAAATGATCAACCTCCACCTCATTAACGGGGTAAGTTTCACCAAAGGGTGTTTCCCCGGTCAAGAAGTAGTCGCACGCTTGAAATATCTGGGTAAAAGCAAACGCCAGATGTACCGCATTGGCATTCCCCACTGCATTAACGTCCCTGCGGTGGGAACGGATTTTGCCTCGGATACGGACCCCGCCGCAGGTACAATCCTCAATGCAACCCGCAACCCCGATGGCTATGTGGAAGCATTAGCCGTAATGAAAATTGCCGAAGCCAGCAAACCACTGCATTTCGGCGAATACCCGGTGAAAGTCATGGAATTGCCCTACGCACTCGAAAGCGAATAAACCGCTCACCACTTCGCCAAGCCATGCGCTGTACACTATAATTCCTAGATTCTCATATTCATGAAACTATGAGAATCTTTCTCGTCGAGTAGAATTACCTCATTACCTTCTAATCTACAAGAGCCACTAATGCACCATATCTTAATTGTTGAAGATATACCCGAAACAGCTAAATGGCTAACAGAAACAACACGACAAGCCTTTGAACATTCGGTAATCACACAGACAAGAACATATCTTGAAGCCGTTAACTTTATTAATAAATCAACAATTAATCTCGCTTTATTAGATATAAACTTACCTGATGGATGCGGTATTCAGTTAACGCCTTTAATCAAAAAATTCAACCCTGATGCCTATATTGTTATAACAACCATTTTTGACGATGACGAACATATTTTACGTTCACTAAAAATGGGAGCAAACGGCTATCTGTTGAAAGACTTACCTGATCAAATATTTATCCAGAAATTACGTGGCATATTAAATGGTGATCCACCAATATCTCCCAGTATCTCCAGAAAAATTCTTCAACACTTTGTTTCATTAAGTTCTCCGAAACAACCTAACGATCCGCCGACAGAGTCACCATCATTATCTCTTAGCTTACGTGAAAAGGAGGTCTTGATTTTGATAGCAAAAGGTTTCAGTCGTAACGAAATAGCCCAACATTTAACCATATCAAGCAACACTGTTGCTCGTTATATTAGAGATGTTTATCAAAAACTTAATATTTCCAGCCGTGCGGAAGCAGCGTTAGAAGCCTGCCGATTAAAGCTAGTCAACCCCAATTAATAAAAATGAATATAAAAAGTATCAGGAACAATGTATCCCCTGTAAAATTTATATTTTTCAGCCTACTTATTTCAACAAGTTTTCAACTTATTGGCATTTATTTATTATTACAACAGCCATGGATAGGTATTCAAACACAACCAGACATTAAAAGTGGCTTTGTACGAATTACGGATATTATGCCTTACTCACCCGCAGATCAATCTCTGCACTTAAATAAAGAACAAATTATCACAAAACTAAATAATAAGAATCAAACCATTATTTTAACCTATCAAGGAAGAGATGAATATTTATCTGCCGCCAATTTTCAAAATCTTGATTGGCTCATACGACAGCAAAAAATAGTATGGGAAATATTAAAATCCTCTGACTTCATTTCCATCACCACTCAAGATAATAGTGTAACATCTTTATTAACCAAGCAATACACGCCAATATCAGGCATTCCAATGTATGTATGGTTGCTATGCTTAATTCATATTTTGCTACCATTAATTGGTATTTTTGTCTGGATGCACAAACCAAAATCTCTTGAGTCAATATTACTATACTTTGCTGGTTTAAGTTATAGTTTATTTGGAGCAATTTTTTTAGTTCTTTATCAGCGTGAGCTAACTTTAAACCCAGAACTCATATTGCCACTCACATCGTTAGCCAATGCTTCTTTATTGCTTCTAGGTTTTATATTAGGGGGAATACTAACATATTATCCAAAAAAAGTAATAAGCACTAAATTCTTAGTTGTTTATTTTATTGTTTGGTTACTACTGTCCCTAAACTACTACACTCGCTGGTTTGAATTACCTTATCATATATTTATATTGCAATTTATAATATTATATGCAATTATGTTTATAGTATCTTATCAGCAATGGACAGACTCAAAAGGCAATCCCATTAATCGAGTTACCTTATTAGTGTTGCATGTTTCAACTCAGTTGCCTGCTGGATTAACTATCATCTTATATGCAATTCCAACAACATTAGGGTATGAATCTTACATCACACCATTAGTCGCTCACTTTTTAATGATAACCATGTTTATCGGTTGGGCTATTGGCATATTGCGTTTTAGATTGTTTGAGGTTGAATACTGGCTATTTAAAATACTGCTGTGGGTTTTAAGTGGGATCGCCATTATAATTATAGACATGATAATAGTTGCATGGTTGGGATTATCGTTAAACCATGCATTAGGGCTAGCCATCATTATTACTGGCTTCATTTACTTCCCAATTAGACAATGGTTAATCACGAAATTTATACCATTAAACAAACCGACACTGCAAGAGTTCCTTTCTATTTTTAATGGAATTATTGCCAACTCCATTACTGATGAAGATTTTGAAAAAAGCTGGAAAGAAATATTAGCTATAAAATTCTCGCCATTAAATATTAGTAGCAACTCAATAAAAAATAAAGAATCAGAAAAGAAGTTAAGCATAATAACTAACAATGGCTTTGGCTTACTTGTCCCTATGTTAGTTAAAGATAAATACTATACGTTAAATGGAAAATACTCTGGCGCATATCTTTTTAATACAAATGATGTAGTTATAACCAATTCTTTATTTGAGATTGCCTGCATAACTCATCATGCTAGCCAAATGCGACATCAAGCAATACAAGAAGAGCGTCAACGCATTATGCATGATTTGCACGATACCGTAGGAGCACGACTGCTAACGATGATAAATCGTTCAACTAATTTACAAGAGGCTCAACAAGCACGGGAGACATTAAGAATATTACGTGATACGGTTAAATTATCACTGCAATCAACCCCTATGGATATAGCTAACTGTTTAGCTGATTGGCGTAATGAGCTTATTAATCGGACAGAATGCTTGGGTATAGCTTTAAATTGGCAGTATTCTGATACACTCTATGATTTATGGTTTATGCCCCAACAAATTTTAGATATAACCAATATATTCCGCGAATTAATTAGTAACGCACTCAAACACGCTCAACCAACTTCTCTGTTTGTAGATGCAACTTATCTAAATACTAATTTTATACTAAAAATTTCTCATAATGGAGTTACAACACCAGCAACCCAATGGCAAGAAGGAACAGGACTTGCTAGCCTTAAGAAAAGAATTAATAAGCTAGCCGGGACTTATAAAGTCGATCAAGAAAGCAACTATGTTACTACTACTGTCAGCTTGACATTAAAACCTATCCAACAAGAAGAATAGAAGCCTCCAAACTATTCAAAATAAGTAATCCAGAGGCTTAATTATTTTTTATTTCAATGTACACTCAAGCACTTTAGGACAAGAAGGTTTTTGTACTGGCGGCTTAGTAGTAGAAGTCATAGCCATTGCCTGATTTACAAGAAAGCCAAATACAATAACCACTGAAATAAATTTAGCCAATTTCATAAGATAAATCTCCTGTTTATGTTGAAAATAGCATAAAAACCCTCGAATATGCTTTTATGCCACACGGATTTAATCATGAATTAAATGCTCATATTTAACCACCCCCAAATGAATACATTCAAATGAATGAGTGACATTATTAGTGCTCGCTGCCAAAATTCTCTTATTAGATAGAAAAGCCAATAGAATCTATTTTTAGATTATATAATTCATCAATATTACGATCTTTTTAGAGGAATAAGTTATGTTGGATAAATCTATTATCGGCTTAGTTGTAATACTATCTGCCAGCGTTACCGCAAATGCTCAACCTATTGAACGCACAGCGGGAGCAGCTTGTTATGTTAATGGCAAGAAAGGAGTATACGTTGTTGAAGATGGCAATGGACACATGTGGTGCAAAGTTGGCAATCGGGAAACGGAGTGTGGTGGCAGAGTTGATGCATGTTCTGACACTCCACAAGGTATCCGCTTACCACCTAAAACCTCTGGAATTCATAAAAACCCTTTAAATGTACAATAATCGATGCCACTAACCTATCAACCTCATTAGTGGGTAATTAAGGGAGGACTTTTTCATGAAAAATTTAATTAATCTGTCCAATACTCGGTGGTTGACAATCTGCTTAGTGATGCTACTGGCGCTATCAGATTCTGCAAGGGCTGCTGATACTAACTATAACTTAACAGGCTCTTGGAACAATGGTAGTGAGAAAATATCAGAGTACCAAGGGCGATTAACCATTTTCATCAACAATCGCGCTCGTGGACCTTTTCTTGGCTGGTATACAGGTGAAAATACCCTAGCAGTTAACTTTACGGACGATGGCGGCTGTTGCACAGGAAATGTTACAGGTGGCGGCGAAATTATTCGCTGGAGCAACGGCACAAAATGGGTTCGTGATTAAACAATCTTACAGGTTACATAGGAGCTAGAATATGAAATTGATAGTAATTAGTTGGACTACCATAATGTTGTTAGCGACAAATCAACTCTATGCAGCTCCGCCTAAACAAGTAGATTTAGAAAAATCAGGCTATAAGTGTGAAATCGTTTCAGCCAATTTTGTTGAATGTATAAATAGTGAAGGTAAAACCTATTGGTGTACAAGTGGTGTTTGTGAAGCAAAACCTATGATTACTCGACCTCCTGTTCGAGCAGGACATTCAATTTATCGAGCACCTCGGACACTCCAGTAATAAATAAACAAACAAAAAAGGCGCGATGTTCAAACCGCGCCTTTTGCATTTAACCCAACGACTAAAACTTAGAAGTGGTCTTTCATGCGCTCGATAACGACTTTGGTGAACTCGTCAGTATTGAGTTTGCCTTTTAAGTCGCGGGTGCATTCGCCGTCTTGAATCGCGCCCAACAATGCCAAACGCAGCGCGTGACCCAAATCATAACGGTCAATGTGGTCTAACAACATACCGAATGCCAACAAAACGGCAGAAGGGTTAGCCACGTTCATACCTGCGATGTCAGGTGCGGTGCCGCCCGCTGGGTCGAACATCGCAATGTCAACACTGTTGTCATCATTGAACGAGTAGTTACCGCTCGCACCCGTACCCAAGCTGCCGACCAAACCGGATGCCATGTCGGATAAGAAGTCGCCGTATTCGTTCAGGGTAACAACCACTTCAAAATCTTGTGGTTTCATGATGACTTTCGCCAACAGCGCGTCAA
>CAZJDN010000062.1:0-11625 GCA_964544775.1 uncultured Thiothrix sp. | reverse complement strand
ATTGTGTTTTCAATTCTTCGGCAATGCGATCCGCCACGCTGCGGGCTGCAATGCGACGCGGTTGGGTGTGACCGATAAAACCGTCCACGCCGCGTCCTAATTCCAGACACATTTTCGGTAACTGCGTGGTTTTGCCTGAACCCGTTTCGCCACAAATAATCACCACTTGGTGGCGACGGATTGCCTTAATAATTTCTGCCCGTCGTTGCACAACCGGAAGTTCTGCGGGGTATTCCGGTTTTGGTAAATTTTGCAGGCGCAAAGCACGACGTTCAGCGCGTTGTTGTGCATTCTTTTTCAAGTTAATACGGATTCGTCTTGGTAAGTTGGCGTATTGTAACCTGTTCTAACCAACTAATTTGCCCTTTTGTCTTATAAGGGAAAGCGCGTTATGATCGAAGGCTTAGCGGTTTCCGCTTAACCCTTAACGCGCTTTGGATTGTATGGATCTACTAACCCTGCTGCTGCTTTTGCCAGCGGCGGGCGCAGTTGTTGTGGCGTTTTTGCCAGACAGCCGTCCGTCACTGATCCGTCATACTGCCCTTTTTGCGGCAGTGCTTACCTTGGTTTACGCTGCCAGTTTAATTCCGCGCTTTTCTTTTGCAGACCCTTCGATTCAGTTACATGTGCAGTACGTGTGGAATGCGCAAATGGGTACGTCGTTTGCGTTGGGGATCGACGGCTTTTCCTTTCCCTTGGTATTGCTGGCAACGCTACTGGTTTTGATGGCAATGTTGGCTTCGTATCGGGTGAATCACCACGTTAAAGGCTATTACTTGCTGCTGTTATTGTTGGAAGCGGCAACCTTGGGGGTTTTCACTGCGCAAGATTGGGGCTTGTTTTATGTCTTTTGGGAATTGGTACTGATTCCGCTGTTTTTCTTAATTGATCGTTGGGGTGGGAAAAATCGCCAAACCGCTGCGTTGAATTTCGTGTTGTATACAATGGGTGGGTCGATTTTTATGTTGTTGGCATTGTTGTTGTTATTTGATGCCACGCCTGCCCATGCGTTTAGTTTTAGTGCAATGGCGGAAGGGGCAAAACAGTTACCCGTTAGTGAACAGGTGTTGATTTTCCTCGGCTTTCTCATTGGCTTTGGGGTGAAAATGCCGTTGTTTCCGTTGCACGGTTGGTTGCCGTTAGCGCACGTCGAAGCCCCTAGCCCAGTGAGTATTTTGTTGTCCGGTATTTTGTTGAAAATGGGTTCGTATGGCTTGATTCGGGCGATTGCTATTTTGCCTGCTGCCGCGCAAGTGATGCAGTTTAGTTTGTTTTTGTTGGGAACGATTGGCTTGTTGTACGGCGGCTTGTTGGCGTGGCGGCAAAGCGATATAAAAAAAATGATTGCTTATTCCTCGGTCAGTCACATGGGCGTGGTGTTAATGGGGATTGCAACGCTTAATGTTTACGGTATGACAGGGGCAGTGTATCAAATGGTGGCGCACGGCTTGGTGGCGGGGGCAACTTTCATGCTGGTTGGTTTGTTGTATGAGCGCACGCATACCCGCGATATTAATGATTACGGTTCATTGATTAAGATTACGCCGCGCTTTGCTTTGTTGATTATTTTGGCATTTGTCGGCGGGGTAGGTTTGCCGAGTACGGCGGGTTTCGTTGCGGAATTGCACATTTTGATCGGTGGTTTCAAACAATGGGGTTGGGTAATGACGGCGTTATCCTTGGGGGTGTTGATTACCGCGACTTACAGCGTGCGTACCATTAAGCACCTTTACACCGGACCGGTGCGTTTGGATATGCAACAGGTGGAAGATTTACGCCCGTTGGAAATTGCCGCCGCCGGAACGTTAATTGCCGCGATGTTAGTGTTGGGGTTTTACCCTGAACCGTTGTTGGCACTGGTGCACACATCAGTAGCGCAGTTTGTGGCACGTTTTTAGGGAATACCTTCATGAGCACACAACATCAGGCAGCCACAGAAAATCAGCAAATCTTACGTGAGGCACTGGCGCGTTTGCATCAGGTGTTGCCGATTCAAGCTCCGTTGCAGGATTTTGTGCACTTTAACCCGTTAATGCATTACGAACACCTGCCTTTTGCCGAAGCCTTACGCACGGTATACCAGCAAACGGGGGCGTTGGGGTATTTGCCTGCGGAGGAATACCGTAAGTTTTTTCGGCAGGGGCGTATTAATCGGCACGATGTCTTGAGCGTGTTAGCCGCCGATGGCGTTGCACAACACGAGCGTGAAACGTGGTTAACCGTATTAGTTAATGAAATTAAACCGATTTCGTTTCAGCAAATGCGCTGGCAAGTGGAAGAAAATCACGCGCTGGAACGTTTTCAAGCCGATGTCGGGTTTGAACAACGGGAAAAATTACTTGCGGCAGCGGGGCTAGACGAAGCGCAGGCGATTTTTGCCTTGTGGGAAAGTTGTTTGCAGCAATTGGGTTTGCATTACGATTTACCGCACCCTGAAGCCTTGATCAATTTACGTATGACGGCGATTGATAGCATTTGGGACAGCATTAATCAGCAGGGTGAAGCGGGGGAATTGGTTGCTGATGCGGAAAGTTTCATTAATGCAGAAAGTCGCCATTTATTACACCACTTGCTGGATCAGGTTGGGGTTAGTCAGACGTTGCGTACCGCGCTGCAAAAACTGACGCAAGTGGATGTGATGGAACAGCTTTTGCCCACGTTGGGGCGTTACTTAGCAAGCTGGTTGGATCAAGGTATTGCCGCTGTACAGGCTTCCTCGGCGCATGAAGGGTTTTATGCTTTTTGGCGTAATGCGGTGCAACACGACATTACGGGCTGGTTGGAAGGCATGGGCGATTGGGAGGATTATGTAGCTTCTTTACACGCTGATCCGTTGGAAACCATCCAGCAGGAATTAATGCGTATCGGCATTGAAAAGTCGCATTGGGCGGGGTATTTGCAAGCCTTGGCGTTGGAATTACCCGGTTGGTCGGGCATGTTTCAGTGGCGCGAACAGCACCCGCATTACTTGGGTTTACCCGCCGAGGTGCGTTTGGCGGATTACCTCGCGGTGCGTTTGGTACTGGAACATTTGTATTGCCGGAAAGTGACGAGCGACCAATGGCAGGTGGATGCCAGTATTACGGCGTTGCGTGGTTATTTTCACCGGAATCAGGACGAATTTTTTGTCCGTTACCACGCTTATAACACCACGTTACCGGAATATTTACAGCATTTGGCGGTGCAATTCCTCGACAGTCAGGAAGACATTAGCCCCCAAGAATGGCATCAATTAGCCCATCAAATCCTAACGTGGAATTTAGCCCCTGAAACCATTATTCCCGTCGGCACGGATATTTACCGCAAAGCGTGGCGTTTGTTTCATTTAGCGCAGCATTTAAGTTGGGATGCAAACACCTTTGCGCAACAACAGCCGGATGATTTAGCCCGTTTATTACACATTTTGCAAACTTTGGATGACCCAAATACCAGCGGTTATCTGTGGTTACGGGCGTATGAACAGCATTTCCACGAACAAGTTTTCAGTGCGTTATTGCATAAACACGCGCTACCCGCACCTGCTGAAACCGTACCAGCGGCGCAATTGATTTTCTGCATGGATGATCGGGAAGAAAGTGTGCGTCGCCATTTGGAGGAACTTGCCCCCGACTTGGCAACATTCGGCGCGGCGGGGGTGTTTGGTTTACCGCATAACTGGCAAGCGTTGGATGCGCCACAGCCGTTGAAATTGGCGCAACCCGTTGTTACGGCGATTCATGCGTTTCGTGAGCAAGCCACCCCAGCGGGGCAAACTCAATTAGCCCAACACCAACGTCGCCAGCCGTTCTTACGCGGGTTACAAGGTTGGAAAAACCACCGAATGCGCCACGGTGTGGTGGGTACGGCATTGGCTTTGCCGTTATTCGCGCCATTTGCCTTGCTGGAATTAATCGGGCGCGGTTTTATGCCGCAATACTGGCATGATTTCCGGCAGAAACTGCAACAGCAAATCAGCGTTGTTGTACCCAGTCGGGTGCAATACAGCGCGACGGAAGTTCTCGCTTGCCCCACGGGAGAACACAACCAGTTGGGGTTAAGCGAAGCGGAAAAAGTTACCAAAGTTGCTGCTTTCTTGAAACTCACGGGGTTTACCCACGATTTTGCGCCGTTGGTAGTGTTAATGGCGCACCGTTCCTTGCATTTAAATAACCCGCATTTATTGGGGTATGGGTGTGGCGCGTGCAGTGGGCGTTTCGGTGGTCCTAATGCACGGGCATTTGCAGGTATGGCGAATGAAACCGCAGTCCGTACCCGTTTAGCCGCCGAACACGGGATTACGATTCCCGCTGAAACCGTGTTCATTGCCAGCGAACACGATACGACCAGTGATGCACTGGTGTGGTTTGATACCGATTTGTTACCTGCTAGTCATCAGGCAGTGTTTACGCGGGTGCAACAAGCCACACAGCAAGCGGTGCAAAACGCAGCGCACGAACGTTGCCGGAAATTTGCTTCCGCCCCCGCACGATTGTCGGCGCGTAAAGCCCAGCAACATGTGCAAGCGCGTGCGGCTTCCCCCGATCAAGTACGGGCGGAATTGGGGCATCAAGGCTGTGCATTAGCCTTCATTGCACCGCGCCCGTTGAGTAAAGACATTTTCTGGGATCGGCGTTCCTTCCTGATTTCCTATGATCCGCACCGTGATGTCGATGGGCAATGGTTGGAAGCGCAATTGCAAGGCAATGGTGTGGTTGGGGTGGGCATTCAACTGGATTACTACTTTTCACGGATGCAAAGCGGTTTCTTTGGTTCGGGGAGTAAAGCTACCCACAATCTGACCGGATTCTTTGGGGTGATGGAAGGTGGCTCAAGCGATTTACGCACAGGGTTAGCGCAGCAAATGGTAGAACTGCACGAACCCATGCGCCTACTGGTGGTGGTGGAAGCAGAATTGGCAACGCTGGAACAGATTTACCACCGCCATGCGTATTTACGCCAGTTATTGGATAACGCTTGGGTGTTGTTGGCAGTAAAACCGCCCTTGCGCAATGAAATACACCTGTTCAAACCTACCCACGGCTTTGTGAAATGGGATGGCATGGTGCAGCCCTTGGCACAAGCTGCCAGTTCCAGCGCGTGGTATGCGGGGCACGATGACTATTTACCCCCTGCATGGATTCAGCCGGAGGTCGCTCATGCTTGATTTACTGTTACTCATTCCGGGGTTGCCGTTATTGGCGGCAATGGTGATTGCGAGCGGTTTGCTCTTGGGTTGGGGGCGCGGTGAAGAAAATGAATCCAGCACGGTTTGGTTAGCCACAGGTGCGACTTTCTTGAGCTGCGTATTGGTAATTGGGGTGGCAGTTGCGCGAGGCATGGGGGAACTACCCGCGCACGTTGAATTAGCTCCTTGGTTTCACAGCGGTGATTATCGTGTGGCAATCAGTTTCACCCTTGATCGCTTGAGCCTGAGTGTGGCGGGAATATTCGCGCTGATTGTGTGGTTGGTAACGCGCTTTGCAGTGAATTATTTGCATCGGGAAGCAGGTTTCCAGCGTTTTTTCTTGGTGTTGTGTGTGTTTGCGGCGGCAATGCAAGGAATTGTGTTGGCAGGTAATGCCTTACTGACGTTCGTTGGCTGGGAATTGGCAGGCGTAAGCTCGTACTTGCTGATTAGTTACAACTGGCAAAGCACTACGGCGACGGCGAATGCAACCCGTGCGTTTGTAACGAATCGCTTGGGGGACGCGGGTTTTTTGTTGGGCTTGTTCATGGCGTTTACGTGGTTTCATAGTACGGAATGGGTGGTGTTGCTTGCGCCTTCGAGCCATGTGCCGAGTTTAATGGTGGGCATTACGGCGTTGGGTTTGATGACGGCGGCATTAGTCAAATCGGCGCAATTCCCCTTTTCGGCATGGATTACCCGTGCGTTAGAAGGCCCTACACCGTCTAGTGCGGTCTTTTATGGCGCGGTAATGGTACACGCAGGGATTTACCTGTTACTGCGCATTCACCCGTTATTGGAACAAGCTCCTGCTTTGCAATATTTGCTGTTGTTACTCGGCGGTTTAACCGTGTTGTACGGTTGGTTGGGCGGTATGGTGCAAACCGACATTAAAACTTCGTTGCTGTTTTCGACCCTGACGCAAACGGGGTTAATGGTATTGGCTATTGCGTGGGGTTGGTACGACTTGGCATGGGGGCATTTGTTACTGCACGCCATTTGGCGGACGTATCAATTCCTGCATTCGCCTTCGTTTGCTTTGCACACACAATGGCAAGCAGCACCACCCGCGCCAGCGTGGTTGCAACAACGGTTGTGGTTGCGAGTGGCGGCATTGCAGCGTTTCTGGCTTGACCCGCTGACGGACTGGTTATTTGTCAAACCGACGGTAGCGTTATCGCAGGAATTACACATTTTCGACGAACAAATCTTAGACAAGCTCAGTGGTACGCCTGCGCACCACACGGGGATTTCGACCTTGGCGGAAATGCAGGCGTATCAGCAAGGTAAATTACACCTCAGTAGTGCGGTAGGGCGCGGTTCGGGATTGTTTGGCAACCTGCTGCAATGGTTGGCAGAGCAAATGGAATGGTTGGAAAAGCATTTATTGCTGCAACACGATGGCGGCAAAACGCAAACAACTTTGCTGTTATTGGGGCGGTATTTGGATCGGGTTGACCGTTTGCTAACCCAGCCGCGTTATTTGGTGTTGTTGGTGGCGGTAACGTTGGTGGTGATTTTTTAGGAGTAAGTCATGGTATTTTCTGAAACCCCGACCACTACGCCGTTATTAGCGATCTTGCAAATACTGCCGTTGTTGACCGGGCTGGTACTTATTCGGGTACGTGGCAATGCAGCGGTAGCGGTGGCGGGGAGCGTGTCGGTGCTGGAATTGTTGCTGGCAATCGGTTTATACCTGCAATTTGATAGCCACGCACCTGCGGGAGTCATGCAATTCGCGGAAAATTTCCCGCTAATAGGGGCATTTCATTACCATGCTGCGGTGGATGGCATGGGGGTTTTGTTCGTGCTGTTGGCGGGGCTGTTGGGGTTACTGAGTGTGGCGTTTATTTTGATTCGCCAATTGCATGAAAGCGCGATTCTGGCGGCGATGATGATGATCCAAGCCAGTATCGTCAGCCAGTGTGTGACCGTGGATATGTTGTGGTTTTGGGTAATGTCGTGTGCGGAGGTGTTGTTGCTGGCGTATATCACTAAACGTTGGCCGACTTGCCATGATATTCAACCGACGTTGGTGCGTTTCCTGCAATTCATGGCAATTGGTTTGCTGCTGTTGTTGGTTGGTACGTTATTGTTGGGCTGGAGTTATGCCGATGCTCATACAGGGCAATGGAGTTTCAACCTTTACGAATTGGCGCAATTGCACTTTCCGGCGCACGATACGGTGGGGACGTTGGTCTTTTTTGCGTTGTTTTACGGTTTGGGGATTCGGATTCCGATTTTTCCGCTGCACGGTTGGCTACCCAGTTTCATGATTAATGGCAATGTTGCCAGTGCGCCCGTGTTTTTGCTGGGGTTGAAAGTGGGGGTGTACGGCTTATTGCGTTTCGTGTTGCCGATTGTTCCGGCAGCGGTGCAAGAATGGCATGTCATTGCCACGGCATTTGCGGCTAGTGGGGTGTTTTACGCTGCGTTTCTGGCAATGCGGCAACAAACATTGCGCGAAATGCTGGCTTTTGCGGTGATTAGCCACACGGGTATTTTAACCATCGGGTTGTTTAGTCTGCACCCGATGGGATTTCGCGGCAGTATTTTGTTGGCACTGAATTTTGGTGTGGCGATTATGGGCTTGTCGTTAATGAGCGGCATGGTCTGGCAACGAACGCGCACAACCCGTATGACGAAACTGGGCGGTTTGTTGGATTACATTCCGATTGTGGGCTTGGCATTTTTGGTGGCGGGGTTAGCAGTTGTGGGAATGCCGGGTACGCCGGGGTTTGATGCGGTGCATTTCGTGCTGGAAGGGGCAATTAAACGTTTCGGGGCATTAGTCACCATTGCGGCAGCCTTGGGGAACTTGGTGGCGGCGGGGTTTTTGTTACGCGCTTTTCAACGAGCATTTTTAGGGCAACCCAGCGTTAATACCGCGCATTGGGATAAAAGCCCTACTTACAAAACCGAAACCTTGATGGCAAGCATTGTCATGCTGGTAATTGTGGGAATCGGTTTCTATTCCGCGCCGTGGACAGTTCTTATCGCCGAACCCGTCAATGGCTTGGCGGCATTGTTCCCTGAGTTAAATGGCAGCAGCATACAAGCGGGGGAACACTAATGGTGAGTTGGATAAGTCATTTCCCTTGGTTAAGTTTATTACTGTTGCTGTTGCCAATGGGGGCAGTATTAACCGGATTATTGGGTAATCGGGAAGGGCGGTGGGCGGCATTAACCAGTGCGATTTTGGCGTTGGTGATTAGTTTGCTGGTGGTGGTGGAATTCGATAGCCGTCAGGTGGGCTTTCAACTGCAAGAAAGCAGCCCGTGGATGCCTGCGTTGGGGGTGTATTACCGTTTAGGGGTCGATGGGCTGTCGGTGTTATTCCTGCCGTTAACGGCGTTACTGTTTATTGGGGTAATGCTGGCATCGTGGAATGCGATTCGTACCTTGCCGCGTTTGTATTTCGCCTTGTTACTGCTGTTGGAATGTACCCTTATGGGCGTTTTCACCGCGCTGGATACGGTGTTGTTTTTCTTGTTTTGGGAATTAACCTTACTGCCGCTATTTTTCCTGATTAGCTTGTGGGGCAGCGGGGCAAATCGGCGGTACGCGGCAGTAAAATACACCTTATTCATGCTGGCGGGTGGTTTGCCGATTTTGCTCGGCTTTGTGGTATTGGCAATTAATCACCCTAACGGCATCACATTTTCTTACCTCGATTTATTGTCTACCAACCGCAGTCATGGTGTGCAGGTAACGGTATTTTTCCTGCTATTACTCGGTTTTGGGGCAAAAGTACCGCTGTTTCCCTTGCATACGTGGCTGCCTGTGGTGGCGCAAGAAGCTCCTGCTGGAGTGGTGGCATTGCTGACGGGGTTGAAAGTGGGGGCGTATGGCTTATTGCGTTTTGCGTTACCGCTTGCGCCGGATGCCGCCCGTGAATTTCAATGGGTATTGGTCGGGTTGGGCATGATTGGCGTGCTGTATGGTGCGGTAGCGGCGTTAAGCCAAACCAGTTTACGCCGGATGTTGGCATTTTCCAGTATTAGTCATGTCGGGTTGGTGATTTTGGGCATTGCGGCATTCAGTCAGCAAGGTATTCAAGGTGCGATTTTTCAGTTGCTTAACTTTACTTTAGTCGCTGGTGGTTTATTCCTGATTACGGGGTTTTTGCATCAACGCACGGGTTCGACAGAAATCTTGAGTCTTGGTGGAGTGGCGAAATCCATGCCGTTACTGGCTGCATTCTTTTTCTTTTTAGGCGTGACCAGCCTTGGGATGCCATTAACAAGCGGTTTTCCTGCCGAATTTCTCTTGATTATCAGCGTATTGAAAACGCACACCGGGGCGGGTTTGGTGGTGTTGTTTGTGGTGATTTTGGGGGCGGCGTATTTCCTCAATTTTTACCGTAAAGCCTTTTTGGGTGTAGTTCGGCACGACATTATTCGGGATGCGCCTGACCTAAAAGCGCGGGAATGGTGGGTATTATTAACCTTGGTGGTATTGGTTTTGGTATTCGGTTTTTACCCGCAAGGAATACTGGATGTCAGCGATGTCAGTGCGCAAGCATGGGTAAAACTGTTTCCGGCAAGGTAAGGTAGCAGCGATTCTCGCATACTAACGCACCTTGGTAGACTCCTTGAACTCACCTATAATTCAAGCCAACCTTTTGCTTTTTTGCCTCATCGGTGCACTGCAATGAATGATGTTTACCTTAATCCTCTTACTGATTTCGGTTTTAAAAAATTGTTTGGAGAGGAACCCAATAAGGATTTGTTGATTAGTCTTCTCAACTCGCTGCTGCCCACCCACCATCAAGTACAAGACTTGACCTATACCAAAAATGAATACCAAGGTGTGAGTGTTTCAGACCGAAAAGCGATTTTTGATCTGAACTGCATTAGTCCCACTGGAGAACGTTTTGTGGTGGAGTTGCAGCGCGTTAAGCAGGTGTATTTTAAAGATCGCAGTATCTATTATGCGACCTTTCCGATTCAAGAACAGGCGCAACGCGGGGATTGGAATTATAAGTTATCTGCCGTCTATACCATTGGTATTTTAGATTTCTTGATGGATGATCACGAAAGTAAGGTATTTTACCATGCCCAACTCAAAGATCAGGACAATCACCTCTTCTACGACAAACTGAATTTTATCTATTTGGTTTTGCCCCGCTTTCAATTAGATTTGGGGCAACTGGAGACTATGCAGCAGAAATGGCTGTATATTTTCCGGCATTTGCATGAGTTGGATCAAATACCAGAGCAGTTTCAGGAAGAAGTGTTTCAACGTTTATTTGGGATAGCCAAGATTGCCCAATTGCCTTCAACCGACCGACAAGGCTACGAACGTAGCTTGAAGGAGTATCGGGATTTTATGAATTCGAGGGCGACCGCTTATGAGGAGGGGTATGAAGAAGGAGAACTTGTGGGAATTGAGAAGGGGAAACAATTGGGGTTGGAGGAAGGTGAAATAAAGGGTAAGCAAAAAACGGCACTGAAAATGCTCGCTAAAGGTATGGATATAACATCAGTGGCGGAGCTGTTGGAATTGCCAATTGGGATGATTCAGGCGTGGCAGCGAGGGGAATATTAACTAACGGACTGTTCGCCTCGATGTGTCTGGTTTCATTAGACCAGCACAGTATTACATGGTTGGCGTTTCTAGCACACCTCGGTACACTGGCAAGCCTTACCGTTTGCCAGCAGATTGTGACTGATGAAACTTGGAACTTGCCTTTACCAACACCAAACCTACGTTTGTATTTTCAGCACGGAAGGCGTGCTGATTCCAGCACTTGACCCCGCGTTTGATCAACCGCAGTGGCGCGATATGCTGACGCTGATTGACAGTGGGATGGATTTAACCACAGCGGCGGCGGGTTTTACCCCAGTAATGCAAGTCAATGCGGCGGAAATTACCGTACTCGCACCGATTCCTCGTCCGCGTAAAAACGTGATGTGCTTGGGCTTGAATTACTTGGAACACGCACAAGAAACCGCCAATCAAGTCGGGCGCACAGGTAAAGCCCCGCAATACCCGATTGTTTTCACCAAATGCCCAACCAGTGTGACGGGGCATGAAGCGGTGATTCCGTTTGACCCAGATACCTGCTCGCAATTGGATTGGGAGGCAGAATTAGGGGTCGTTTTGGGCAAAGGCGGGAAGAAAATTAGCCGCGCAACCGCCCTCGAACACGTTTTCGGTTACACCGTGATTAACGACGTAAGTGCGCGTGACATCCAGTTGAATCACAAGCAATATTTCTTGGGGAAAAGCATTGATGGCGGTTGCCCGATGGGACCTTACATCATTACCAAGGATGAAATTGCCGACCCGCAAAACCTCAACATTGGCTGCCGTGTGAATGGCGTAACCAAACAGTCGTCCAATACCCGCCACATGATTTTCGACATTGCGACCATTATTGAATGGCTGTCGCGGGGTATGACGTTGGAAGCGGGGGATGTTATCGCTACGGGGACTCCCAGCGGGGTAGGCTTTGT
>CAZJDN010000061.1:8737-11750 GCA_964544775.1 uncultured Thiothrix sp. | reverse complement strand
CAATAATGTCTTTGAGGATTTTATTGACAGCGTGCCCAATGTGAATCGTGCCATTAGCATACGGCGGGCCATCGTGTAATACGAATTTAGGGCGACCTGCTGCATGTGCACGTAAACGTTGATAAAGCTGGCGATTTTCCCAATCTGCCAACATACCCGGCTCACGCTTTGCTAAATCCCCGCGCATTGGGAATGCAGTGGTGGGTAAGTTAAGGGTGTGCTTATAATCCGTCATCAATAAAATCCTGTCGTCTTGATCTGACTTGCGATGCATAAGCGGCGAAGAATACCAACTTTTGCCTTAAAAACCGATACATTACCGCCAGATTAAAGTATTTTCACTCTATTCGGGGATACGCTATAGTCCCGTAAATTACTTAGCCTTGCTTTTAGGGCGACTATTATTTGTCAACAGGGACTCAGCACATGCGTCATACAATCATTATTCCTACCGCACTGTTATGCCTCGGCCTCGCCAGTTCTACCGCTGTTTTAGCGGAAATTGCCATTAACCCGCCACCTGTACCGAGCGTACAACAACCTAGCACTACCGCACCCACAGCACCTGCTAATACAGCGAGTGCTCCCGCTACACCTGCTGCTGCCCCTGTTCCTGTTGGTGAATTAGTCCCTGATACCACTCCTGCGGATGGTATTGATCCACGCGAAAAAATCAAAAATGCCGTGGTAAAAATCGACATTGTGCAACATAACTACGACGTTTTATCGCCGTGGAATTCCTCCACACAACAAGGTTCAGGTTCAGGGTTAATTATCGAAGGCGGTTTAATTCTTACCAATGCCCATGTCGCCGCAAACAGCACCTTCTTAGAAGTACAACGCCACGGTGAAACCCAACGCCACGAAGCCGAAGTGGTGTACATTTCCCACGAATCCGATTTGGCTTTATTGCGTACAAAAGATGCAAATGCGTATAAAAATGTCCAACCCCTGACACTGGGCGATTTACCCAAAATGCAGCAACCCGTCGAAGTGTATGGCTTCCCCATTGGAGGGAATACCTTGAGCGTAACACGCGGGGTCGTTTCACGGATCGAAAAGCAAAATTACGTGCATACGGGTGAAAACCTCATGGCAGTCCAAGTCGATGCGGCGATAAACTTTGGTAACAGCGGCGGCCCGGTTATTTCTGACGGCAAAGTCGTCGGGGTAGCCATGCAGTCTAATTTTATGACGGAAAACATTGGTTACATGATTCCAATGCCTATCATTCGCCACGTATTGAACGACGTAAAAGATGGTAAAGTTGATGGCTACGGCTTCCACGGTTTCTTGGCTCAGTCGATGGAAAATCCCTCCATGCGCCACCGTTACGGCTTAAACAATGAGCAAACGGGGATGCTGGTACACAAAATCTACAAAAGTTCACCTGCCGACGGCAAAATACAAATCGGTGACATTGTGACCGAAATCGACGGGCATAAAATCGAAAACAATGGCACGGTTGAATTCCGCCCCGGCGAATTCATTGATTACACCCATTACATCGATATGCACCAAATCGGCGAAAATTTAAACATTAAAATCATCCGTAACGGCAAACCCGCTGAAGTCAGCCTGCATCTGGACAAACCGGGCAAAGAATACTTACTGGTAAAACCCAATCAGTACGACAAACAACCCAGCTATTTCATTTTTGGTGGTTTCGTCTTCATGCCATTGAACCAAGACGTGATTGACGCGATGGAAAACCCACCCGCACGCATCAGTGCCTTAACCTATGAAACACCCGATGCCAACCGTGACGAAGCTGTGGTAATGACCAGCGTATTACCCGCAGACATTAACAAAGATCACCACCAAGATCGTCGTTTATTGATTCAGAAAGTGGACGGTCAACCCGTGCACAACTTCCGTGATTTTGTCAGCAAAATTACCCACGCCAACACAGACTTTATTACCCTAGAAGCCGCCGATGACTACCAAATCGTGATTGACCGTAAGGAAGCGATTGCGCGTCAGCCGGACATTCTCAAACAATACGGAGTCAGCACCGACCATTCCAAAGATTTGGAAACAGTCACCCCTAACGCAACGGTAGCCACTCCCGTTTCCACCACACCTGCAACAACTTCCGCCCCAACCAGCACAACTGTACCAACCGTTGCTCCCACTGCACCTGCTGCTATTCCCCCAATACAAGCAGGCAGTGCCCAAGTAACACCTAGCACGGTAACACCGACACACTAATGCCGATACGTCAGCTTCCCACCCATTTAGTCAATCAAATCGCCGCAGGTGAGGTCGTCGAACGCCCCGCCTCGGTGGTCAAAGAGCTGCTAGAAAATGCCCTAGATGCAGGCTCTAGCCGCATTGTTATCGACATTGAACAAGGTGGTGTAAAGCGCATTCGCATCCGTGACAATGGCTGTGGCATTCCAGCGGATGAACTGGCACTAGCACTCAGTCGCCACGCCACCAGTAAAATTGCCAGCCTCGATGACTTGGAACAAGTTGCGACACTGGGGTTTCGGGGGGAAGCCTTACCCAGCATGGCATCGGTATCGCGCCTAACCTTGAGTTCGCGCCACCAAGAAGCCGACCAAGGGTGGCAATTGTTCGGTGATGGGCAAGAAATTTTCGGCGAACCCGAACCTGTCGCCCACGCAACGGGCACAACGGTAGATGTCAGCGACCTTTTTTTCAACACCCCAGCACGGCGTAAATTCCTCAAAACCGAGAAAACCGAATTCGGGCATGTGGAAGAAATGGTGCGTAAAATGGCACTCAGCCGTTTTGATGTGGGTTTTGAACTCAATCACAACCAAAAAAATACCTTACAACTCCGCCCTGCGACGGATCGTGCCAGTGCAGAACGGCGGATTAGCGAAATTTGCGGCAGCGCATTTACCGAACAATGCGTGTATTTAGATTACGAAGCCGCAGGATTGCGTCTATGGGGTTGGGTTGGCTTACCTACGTTTTCACGTTCGCAAAGTGATTTGCAATATTTCTACGTTAATGCACGTAATGTACGCGATAAACTGATTAC
>CAZJDN010000061.1:0-8637 GCA_964544775.1 uncultured Thiothrix sp. | reverse complement strand
CTACCGATATGCCGCCGTTGGGGTTTGCCATTGCGCAATTGCATGGCATTTACATCTTGGCACAAAATGCTACGGGCATGGTGATTGTCGATATGCACGCCGCCCACGAACGCATCACTTACGAATACCTCAAACAAAGCATGACGCAAGACGCGATTCGCTCCCAACCGTTACTGATGCCTGTTGGGGTTAATGTGAGCAAAAAGGAAGCGGATTGCGCCGAACAATACGCAGAAACCTTCCGCACCTTGGGTTTTGAGTTAGACCGTTTGGGGCTAGAAAAACTCACCATCCGCGCCGTACCCAGCTTGTTGAAAGATTCCGATACCGAAGCACTGGTACGCGATGTATTGGCTGATTTAATTACTCACGGTGCGAGTCAACGCATCCAAAACGCCATGAACGAAATTCTCGCTACAATGGCATGTCATGGCTCAGTTCGCGCCCATCGCAAACTCAGTATTGCAGAAATGAATACCCTATTACGCGATATGGAACGCACCGAACGCAGTGGGCAATGCAACCACGGTCGCCCAACGTGGACGCAAATGTCACTGGAACAAATTGATAAACTGTTTTTACGGGGCAGATAATGAGTAAAGCCATTTTTCTCATGGGCGCGACAGGCACGGGTAAAACGGATTTAGCCGTCGAATTATGCCAACATTTTCCACTGGAAATTATCAGCGTTGATTCCACCCTAGTTTATCGCGGGATGGATATTGGCACTGCCAAACCCGATGCAACCACACTTGCCCAAGCCCCCCATCGCTTAATTGATTTTCTTGACCCTGCACAACCGTATTCAGCAGCCGATTTTCGGGAAGATGCACTACGCGAAATGGCGGACATTACCGCTGCTGGCAAAATCCCCCTATTAGTGGGTGGAACGATGCTGTATTTTCGTGCTTTGGAATACGGTTTATCCCAATTACCCGAAGCTGACCCTGACATTCGTGCACGCTTGGAAGCTGAAGCAGCGGAACACGGCTGGCAAGCCTTGCATGACCGTTTAGCCCAACTAGACCCCATTGCCGCTGCACGGATTCACCCCAATGACCCTCAACGCTTGCAACGCGCCTTGGAAGTCTGCGAACTCAGTGGTAAATCCTTAACCGAATTACAACAAGCCGCATGGCATGATGCCTGCCCGTATGCTTTATTAAAGATTGCCTTAATACCGCAAGATCGTGCTTGGTTACACCAGCGTTTAGCGTTACGTTTTGAGCAAATGCTTGCGCAAGGTTTAATCGCTGAAGTGCAACAACTTTTTCAACGCGGTGATCTTGACACGCATTTACCCGCTGTTCGTGCGGTGGGTTATCGCCAAGTTTGGGATTATCTAAATGGAAAAATGGACTACACTCAAATGCGTGATCGTGCTATTGTCGCGACACGGCAGCTTGCTAAACGCCAAATGACGTGGTTACGTTCCGAAAAGGATATTTCTGTGTATAATCCCCAACAATGTAACCTTTCATCGCTTATCAGCAACGTTTCGGCGTTTATTGGCGGATAAAAGGATATGTCCGACAAACTGGTGTTCTGGCGAGCGAGTAAAGCTGTTACGCTTTTAAGCGTCGAAGGAAAAAAGCGACAGACTCTCAACCAACCCCTTATTAAGTTGCGAGTCCACAACAACCACAAACCCGAGAATTATTTTTAGGAGAAGCTCATGTCGAAAGGGCACACATTACAAGAACCCTTCCTTAATGCTCTGAGAAAGGAACGGATTCCAGTCTCCATTTACCTTGTTAACGGTATCAAACTGCAAGGTCATGTAGAGTCATTTGACCAATTCGTTGTATTACTGGGTAACACTGTTAGCCAATTGGTTTACAAACACGCTATTTCTACGATTGTACCTGCTCGTCCAATCAAACTGGCGTTAGCTCCAGAATAAGTATTTGAAGTCATTAGGAAGGTTGCCGATTGGAACTATTTGAGCGTCCTCAGGGTGGGGAACATGCCATTCTTGTTCAGATCAGTTTCAATTCGGCAAAATCCGCGCAGGATGCAACGGAATTTGTTGAACTGGTTCACTCGGCTGGCGCAACGGTTGCAGCCTTAATCAGCGGAACACGTCAAAGCCCCGACCCGCGTTATTTTGTTGGCGAAGGTAAAGCCGCAGAAATCCTCGAACAACGGCAAGCACACGACGCTAACTTAGTCATCTTTGATCACTCCCTTTCCCCTGCCCAAGAGCGTAACCTCGAAAAGTTATTGCAATGCCGCGTCATTGATCGTACAGGCTTAATCTTGGACATTTTTGCCCAACGCGCACGTAGCCATGAAGGTAAGTTACAAGTTGAACTAGCACAACTGAAACACCTTTCAACCCGCTTAGTGCGCGGCTGGACGCATTTGGAACGGCAAAAAGGCGGGATCGGGTTACGTGGACCGGGTGAAACGCAATTAGAAACGGATCGCCGCTTGATTGGCGAACGCATCAAACAAATCAACAAACGCCTCGAAAAAGTACAAAACCAACGCGAACAAGGTCGCCAAGCCCGTAAAAAGGCTGAAATTCCTACCGTATCGCTGGTCGGTTATACCAACGCGGGGAAATCCACCCTTTTTAATGCCCTCACGCAAGCCGAGGTTTACGCTGCCGATCAGCTTTTCGCCACGCTTGACCCAACCTTGCGCCGCGTGCAACTGCCTAATCAGCGCGAAATTATCCTCGCCGACACGGTAGGTTTTATCCGCCATTTACCGCACGACTTGGTGGCTGCTTTCCGCTCCACCTTGCAAGAAACCATTGATGCCGACTTATTGCTACATGTTTGTGACAGCCATGATGAACAATTAGAGCTTTACCGCGAACAAGTGAATAAAGTAATCGCGGAAATTGGCGCAGAAACCGTTCCGCAAATTGAGGTCATGAATAAGATCGACCTTGGCGGACAATTGCCACACGTCGAAGAAGGTACAGGCACACAACCGACGCGCGTTTACGTTTCGGCACGAGAACAATTGGGTTTAAATGGCTTATTAGAATACCTTGGTAATTATTTTGCGGGGCAAATGTTCCGAGGGGACATTACCTTGCAACCAAAACATGCCCGTTTCCGCGCCAAATTGTATGCCGATAAAGCCATTCAACATGAAACAATTACCGATGAAGGTTATTTCCGCCTTACTATCGCCATTGATAAACGGCGTTTAGAACAATATTTGCGAGAAGCAAACTTAACATTGGATGATTTATAAGAGGCACGTTTAAACGCGCCCCCTATTAGTTGCCTTAACCCCGACGCATAACGTCAAAGAATTCGCTATTGGTTTTGGTTTTAGATAATTTGTCGAATAGCAATTCCATTGCTTCCAAATCATCCATACCGTGTAAGAATTTACGCAATACCCACAGAGTTTGTAATTCTTCCTGCGTTGTCAGTAATTCTTCGCGGCGTGTACCGGAACGGTTAATGTTAATCGCAGGGAAAACACGTTTTTCAGAAATACGGCGATCCAGATGGATTTCCATATTACCCGTGCCTTTAAACTCTTCGTAGATAACCTCGTCCATTTTCGAGCCAGTATCAATCAACGCAGTGGCAATAATGGTTAAACTGCCACCTTCTTCGATATTACGCGCTGCACCGAAGAAACGTTTTGGGCGGTGCAATGCATTGGCATCCACCCCACCCGTTAAAACCTTACCTGAAGAAGGCACAACGGTATTGTAAGCACGCGCTAAACGGGTAATGGAATCGAGCAAAATCACCACATCGCGTTTGTGTTCGACCAAACGTTTGGCTTTCTCAATGACCATTTCCGCCACTTGTACGTGACGTGCGGCTGGCTCGTCAAAGGTGGAAGAAATAACTTCACCGCGCACCATGCGCTGCATTTCCGTTACCTCTTCAGGACGCTCATCAATCAATAACACGATCAAATAGCATTCGGGGTAATTGGAAGTAATACTTTGTGCAATGTTTTGCAGCATGATGGTTTTACCCGCTTTCGGCGGGGCAATAATCAAGCCGCGTTGCCCTTTACCATACGGTGCCACAATATCGATTACCCGTGCGGTAATGTCTTCACGGCTACCATTACCCCGTTCCATCCGCATCCGTTTATCGGCGTGTAATGGTGTGAGGTTTTCAAACGCAATTTTATTCCGCGCACTTTCGGGTGGTTCGTAGTTAATAGTATCAACTTTTAACAGCGCGAAATAACGTTCGTTATCTTTAGGGGGACGAATCTTGCCCGCAATGGTGTCGCCCGTGCGTAAACCGAAACGGCGAATTTGGCTGGGGGAAACATAGATGTCATCAGCACCCGCAAGGTAACTGGAGTCCTGAGAACGCAGGAAGCCAAAACCGTCTTGCAGAATTTCCAATACACCATCGCCATAAATGTCTTCGCCATTTTGGGCGTGGGCTTTGAGTAAAGCAAAGATGATGTCTTGTTTACGGGTACGTGAAATGCTCTCAATGCCCAAAGCCTGGGCCATATCAAAAACTTCGGCGGCGGATTTCTTTTTTAACTCAGACAGATTCATAAATACGGATAATTAGGAGAAATATCATTTCAATGATCGAGAAACCCCTGCTCGTTGGAGTCTTCCAGTCAGCGCGGAATATAGCTGCATTGCCTTGCGCCAAAACAGTAACGGTTTCACACCGCCAATGAGGCTCTAAAACTGGAGTCGTCGACTAAGAAAAACGAGACAGGATTCACAGGAATGAATCTGGATGCAGATTCAAGTAAGTTAAAATTAGCACGCAGTTTTGATTGCGTCCAGTAAAATAGTGGTTGATAGCGTGCCACAGGCAAAAAAACCTCATGACACGCCCCTTAGTCTGCGCTTTAGAGGTTCTGATTCAAGAACGCGCTTAACTGCGACTTAGACAAAGCACCCACTTTGGTTGCTGCCACTGTGCCGTTTTTAAACAACATCAGGGTAGGAATACCCCGAATACCATAACGCGGTGGCGTGGCTGGGTTCTGGTCAATGTTTAATTTAGCAACTTTCAGACGATCACCCAATTCCTCGGCGATTTCGTCTAACAATGGCGCAATCATTTTGCAAGGACCACACCACTCAGCCCAGTAGTCAACTAAAACGGGTACGGCGGACTTAAGGACTTCCTGATCAAAAGTGGCATCGGAAAGTTGAATAATATTTTTACTCACGAAAGGGGTCTCCCTAATATATCAATGCATCACAGCAACTACTTATATAGCAGCTTTTTTGCCGTTAACGAGCCGTACTGCCCCTACTCACTGGGCAGTTACTGACGGGTCTGGCAGATTTTCCAATATTTTAGCGCATCTTTATAGTACTTTTAGGATAGCGCGGCTGCTTTGTTCGCAGATTACGCTGAACTGCCTGCCTCATTGCTTGTCCAATCCGGCAATGGAGAACATTACACAAGGAAATATAACCGATGAAATATCCTGCATTCACACTAGGTTTATTGCTTGCCACGACTTGCGCACACGCTGCCCCAACTGCCTTCCAAGCCAATTACGCGGTTAGTGTTGATGGCATCACGTTAGGTAATATGGATTCCAGCCTAAGTTACAGTGGTAATGGCTATACCTATCAGAAACTCACCAAAGCCAACGGTTTGGCGGCAATGTTAAGCGGCGATACCCTGAGCGAACGCAGCAGTGGCACTAAACAAGGGGATCAACTTAGCACGCAACAGTATACCAACCAGCATAAAAATAAACGGAAAGATAAACGTGATGAGTTTCGCTTTACCAGCGCAACCCAAGTTGATGGTAAATACAACGATCAGGCTTACCAAGAAACTGTCCCCAATAACACCATCGACCCTGCGTTAATGGAACTGCGGCTAATGGACGATTTGGCGCACGGTAAAGCGTTAAATTACCAAGTGTTTAACAAAGGCAAGTTGCATACCTACGCTTTTCAAAAACTGGGCAAAGAAAGCATCGATACCGCGCAAGGCAAATACGAATGCGAAAAAGTGCAACGTTCCGAAGAAGGTGGAAAACGCCAAACCACAGTCTGGCTTGCACCACAATTAAATTACGCGATTGTCAAAGCACGTCATACCGACGATGGCGAAACCATTGAAACCGTATTGCAACGTTACAAAGCACAGTAATCAGCCAACGGCAGGTGTTTAGGCACTTGCCGTTGTGACAACCCATTTGGCTAAGGCTTGGATGAAGAAATTCTGTAAATCTGCGTTATGCCGTGCCAATTCGCTGATGGGTACATTGCGTTGCACTTGGTAAACCGCCCGTGCTTGCTCAGTGCGAGTCGCTAAATTGGCAGAACCGGGGAGTAAATCACCAATATGCACCAACCATTTGGCGACGGCAGCATCGATTGCAGGGCTTTTTACTAACAATTGATCAATCGTCATGCTACGTAACAGGCTTTTGTATTCGCGCATGGGGAAGTTAATCAAATTCACATCGCCGTAGGTACGGTCACGGTTTTGCGCTACCGTGCGATTGTCCTGAATGTGTTTTGAGCCATCTTTACCCGTATTCAGTGGGCTGTAACCGTATTGCGCGGCATCGGCTTCCACCACCGATAAAATCCACACATTACCTGTCGCCAAATTACCGCCTAAACGAATCGGGTTAAGCTGTACGATCAGTAAATTGCCTTGTGCATCGCGGTTGCCTTCAATGTAATTGTTTTCCCCCACCAAACCGTTAAGGGTAATTTTGTGGTCGGATAAGGTATCAATGGTATTGCCCGTAATGGTTAAATTGCGGAATACCCCATCTGAAGCAAATATCCCCTGTAACTTACCGCTGGAATGAATGTGATTATTGCAAATGCGTAAGTTTTCCAACTCCCCTGCGGCGAATTGATCTTGTGGAATCAGTTGCACAGCGTCACGGTGCGCGGCTTCAGCCAATTTCTGCGCTTTACCGTAATCCAACTGCAAAATCGTATCGCGGATGGTATTACCCGTGATTTGCTGGTTACTTTTACGCACATTAATCGCATCGGCAGTAAACGGTGTATCCAGTACTTGGTTTTCAGGGGCGGGGTTTATATCGGTACGCACCAATACCGCGCCGTAACTCGCAGGTGTTTGCTGCTGGGGCGAGGTTTGCGTTGCGGTTTGTTGCATGTCCTGCGCACGCTTATCAAGCGCCTCTGCATCGGCAGCGAGTTTGCTTGCCATGCTGGTGTATTCTTCGACACGCTTTTTCCACACCGCAATCAGGTTCGCGCAATCCGCTACTTGGGTATTCAAGGTAATGAGTTTGGGGTGAGCGGCGGCATTGGCGGGAGAAGTAGGCGGGGAAGTGGGCGTTGCTTTGGCTTTGCCAGCGAATAAACAACCGGAGGGCTGTTGGGCATCCTCCGGTTTTACCTCGATAGCGGGTGTAACCAACGGAGCTGCCGAAGGGTTGAGCTTAACGTAAGCCTCCCTTTCAGTAATCAGTTTGTTATACCGCGCTTGCTGTTGCTCGACGTATTCTTGCGCTTTGCTGGCTTTCAGTTGTAAGTCTTGAACTTGCGCCCGTAAAGCCAGCGACTTATTTTGCAAATCCGTTACGGTATCGACCATGATTTTCGTCCCGATAAAGCCCCGGCACGGAATCGCACCGAATATCCGTAACAATAGACCATTTATCGAAATCTGTCAGCTTGATAACGGCTTGTCATGGTTTCTTGCATGGTCGAAATAACATCAAAAGCATCTTTCAAGTGCCGCCGCTCTAAAGCAGAAAGCTCTTCTGGTGGCACGTAATTGTTTGGTTTTTGACCTTTTTCAATCTGCTTGGCTTGGTGTTGCAAACGCACCATGCTGATAAACTCAAATGCATCACGCAAATCGTCGATATTCACTTGCGTTAAACCACCGCTGGCGGCAATCGCATCCAAACGTTCCCACGTATTCACCGCTGGTAAGCCACTGGCTAAAGCATAAACCCGCGCTAAATCGATCACGGGCACAACCCCACGGGTTTTCATGTCCATGCCTTTTTCTTCGCTACCGTCTTTATCCTTATCCAGTACAAAGCCACGGAAGAAACCAATCGGCGGTTTATGACTCAAGGCATTACTTGCCATAAAGGCTTGGAACAACGTGCTAATGCGCGTGCGTGAGAGGATGTCGTCCTGCAAACGGGTTAATAAACTTTCATCGCCATGCAAACAACGCAAATCAAAGAAAATACTCGCGTTTAATAATGCTTGACCATTGGGTGTTTCAATCCAGTTAATGAAGTAACTGCGCCATGCCGAAAATGGCTGCCGCCATTGATCATTGGTCGCCATAATATTGCCGGGGCAATACACATAACCACATTCGTTCAAACCGTCACTGACGAATTTCGCCACATTACGGAAATAGTCGCCGTGTTCGGCGGCATTGTATTCATCCGACAAAATCATGCCGTTATCTTGGTCAGAATGCGCGGTTTGTTCGCGCCGTGCCATTGAACCTGCGACAATGAAGGCGTAAGGCACAGGCGGTTTACCGTATTTTTCTTCCGCCATGATTAATAAACGCCGCGCAATCGCTTGCCCAATCGAGGTAATCGCGTGCCCAATGTCTTTCGCAGGCAAACTGTGTTGCACCAACCCAACCAACACACGCGGTAAACCTTTGCTCAATTCCGCCAATCGTGCCACATCGGTAGCGGTCATAATATCGCCAACTAGGTAAATCGCATTGTGGC
>CAZJDN010000060.1:8891-12003 GCA_964544775.1 uncultured Thiothrix sp. | reverse complement strand
AAGGCGATAACATTGCCCAAGAGTTCCAAACCTTGGTCGAAGCCTATGTGCAACGTACTTACGGTTAAAGCGATCTTGCGACGCGAAAGCCTTCAAACATATAGCGTGCCGTCGAATAGTTTTTAACCCGATAAGCGGCACGTAAATAGCGCGGTCTATCGTTCCACGAGCCGCCGCGCAATACGCGCTCATTATTATTGCCGCCATCTTCCCACGCTTGCCCATTGTTTGGCGCACCGTGGTAGGAATCGTGCCAGCAATCTTGTACCCACTCCCACACATTGCCTGTCATATCGTGTAAGCCAAACGCATTCGGCACGTATTGCCAAACCGGAGTCGTCGAGCCAACAAACATATTGTGGTTAGCGTGTTGTTGTTCCGCGTTCATGCCCCAAGCGTAAGCGGTGTTTTTCCCCGCTCGCGCACAGTATTCCCATTCGGCTTCTGAAGGTAAGCGGTAAGTACGCCCCTCTAAGGTACTTAACCAAGCACAATAGGCTTGTGCATCTTCCCAACTGACATTAATGACAGGGTGGCTACCGCGTCCCCAGCCCATATCATCCGGCATGGGGGTAAAGGTTGCGAGGCAAAAAGCGTCGTATTCGTCGAATGTAACGGGGTATTTACCCAATTCAAAGCCAGCAATGTATACCGAACGGGTAGGACGTTCGGTGGGGGCTGTTCCGCCTTCCACATCGTCGCGTCCTTCCAGCCCACCCATAATGAAACGCCCTGCCTGAATTTTTACCATTGGGGGTAACGGTAAATCGTTGGCGTGTTCGTGCAGGTAGATTTGGCGGCGTTGTTGGGCGTGCATTTCCGCCGGACGCGAAAGTTCAGTGTACATCGTTTATCGTATTTATTGTGAGCTAGAAACGCTATCTTAATCAATTTCACGCGCAGGGTGTGGTTTGGCTGACAAGCTGCGTGTGTGGTAGTTTACGCACTTTTCTAGCAGGAAGTGGACGTATGCGTTGTCGGGTTAAAATTTGCGGCATTACTTCTGTGGCGGATGCTTTAATGGTGTGCGACGCGGGTGTTGATGCCATTGGTTTAGTGTTTTACCCCAAAAGCAAACGCAATGTGCAACTTGCGCAAGCGGCGGAAATTTGCCGCGCACTCCCGCCTTTTGTGACCACGGTAGGGCTGTTTTTGGATGCTCAAGCGGATTTTGTACGCGAAGTATTAAACAGCGTACCGTTGGATGTGCTGCAATTCCACGGTTCGGAATCCCCCGAATACTGTGCGCAATTTCCCCGCCCTTACCTCAAAGCCGTAGGCATGAAAGGCATTGCCGAACACGGTGGTTTAGCTGCGTATGCAGCGCGTTACCCTGACGCACAAGGTTTCTTGGTTGATAGCCACGCACCGGGGGCGGCAGGTGGTACGGGCGAAGTATTTGATTGGACACAAGTGCCGCACACTTTCCCCAAGCCCTTGATTTTGGCAGGCGGTTTAACGCCGGAAAATGTGGCGCAAGCGATATGTGTGACACAAGTGTATGCCGTGGATGTGAGCAGCGGGGTAGAAAGCAGCCCCGGTGTTAAGGGGGCTGCATTGGTCGAAACGTTTATGCAAGCAGTGGCAGCGGCTTAAC
Source organism: uncultured Thiothrix sp. (assembly GCA_964544775.1). Lineage (GTDB taxonomy): Bacteria > Pseudomonadota > Gammaproteobacteria > Thiotrichales > Thiotrichaceae > Thiothrix. Next base: position 10,406 of record CAZJDN010000060.1, on the reverse strand, counting down.
CCAAGAAGCGTTGATAGGCTGGGTTATCGGTTTCATCCCAATAGTCGTAGCCCAAATCATCAAGGAAGCGGCAAAATTCCGTGCGTTCACTCGGCGGGACTTGAATCCCCACCAGCACACGCCCGTAATCCGAACCGTGATTGCGGTAATGGAACAAACTGATATTCCACCCCGCGCTCATGCTGGTTAAGAAATGCAGCAAAGCACCGGGGCGTTCGGGGAACATAAAGCGGTACAACACTTCGTCTTGCGCCCCGTTGGAATGCCCACCGACCATGTAACGCAAGTGAATTTTCGCCACTTCGTTCTCGGTCAAATCGGTGACGGAATAGCCTTGTTCGCGCAAATCTTTCAGCAAGGTTTCGCGCTCGGCTTTGCCACCTGCGATTTTTACCCCCGCGAACACTTGCGCATCGCGTGCATCCGCATAACGGTAGTTGAACTCGGTAATCGGACGATTGCTAATAGCGTGGCAGAATTCGCGGAAACTGCCCGGACGTTCGGGGATGGTTACTGCCAGTAAAACTTCGCGCCCTTCGCCGAATTCGGCACGTTCCGCAACATGGCGTAAACGGTCGAAGTTGATATTCGCACCACTGGCAACCGCGATGAGGTGTTTGCCTTGTAAACGGTGTTCCGCGACGTATTTTTTCATCCCCGCGATAGACAACGCGCCTGCGGGTTCGAGCAAGGTGCGGGTATCCTCGAATACGTCTTTAATCGCCGCGCAGGTTTCGTCGGTATTCACCAAAATCACTGCGTCAACGATGTCTTTGGCAATGGCAAAGGTCTGTTCGCCAATCAATTTCACCGCCGCACCGTCGGCAAACGTACCAACTTGCGGTAAGGTTACGCGCTCGCCTGCTTGCAATGCGGTGTAAAGCGTGGGGGCTTCCTCGTGTTCTACCCCGATGATTTTAATGTCGGGGTAAAGGTATTTCAGGTAACTGCCCACGCCTGCGATTAAACCGCCGCCACCAACGCATAAAAAAACCGCTTCAATCGGCTCGGAATGTTGGCGTAACAGTTCCATGCCAATCGTGCCTTGCCCTGCGATGACATCCAAATCATCAAACGGGTGCACGAATGTCATGCCTTGTTTTTGTTCCAATTCACGCGCATGGGCGTAGGCTTCGTCGTAGGAATTACCATGCAAAACCGCCGTACCGCCAAACGCTTGCACCGCTTTCACCTTAATTTCAGGCGTGGTTTTCGGCATGACAATCGTGGTTTTAATGCCCAATTTCGAGCCAGACAGCGCAACACCTTGGGCATGATTGCCTGCCGATGCTGCAACCACGCCGTGAGCGCGTTCTTGTGCTGTGAGTAAATTCATGCGGTTAAATGCACCGCGCAGTTTAAACGAAAAAACAGGCTGTAAATCTTCGCGTTTCAAAAAGATTTCATTGCCTAAGCGCGTGCTCAAGTTACGGGCGCGTTCGAGCGGTGTTTCGATTGCCACATCATAAACATGGGCGGTCAGGATGCGTTTGATCAGGGAATTGCTCATGGGAT
>CAZJDN010000060.1:0-8791 GCA_964544775.1 uncultured Thiothrix sp. | reverse complement strand
ATGAGCCAAGATGCTATGAAAAAAGCAGCAGCGGAAGCTGCTCTCGCCTACGTTGAGCCGGGTATGATCGTTGGAATCGGCACAGGTTCTACGGCAAACCACTTCATTGACCTGTTGGCGGGGATTAAAGGTAAGATTGATGCAACGGTTGCCAGTTCAGTTGCCAGTGCGGAACGTTTGCAAGCGCACGGCATCCGCGTATTGGACTTAAACGAAGCGGGGCAATTGTCGTTGTATGTGGATGGTGCGGACGAAGCAACCGAGTTTTTACATTTGGTCAAAGGCGGTGGTGGTGCTTTGACCCGCGAAAAAATCGTGGCAGCCGCCAGCGATAAATTCGTTTGCATTGCGGATGAATCCAAACTGGTGCGTACTTTAGGTAAATTCCCCTTGCCGATTGAAGTGATTCCGATGGCACGTTCTTTAGTAGCGCGGGCGATGGTGAAATTGGGCGGGAATCCGGTGTTACGCCAAGGTTTTACGACGGATAATGGCAATATTATTTTAGACGTACATAATCTAACGATTCTAAACCCGGTGGAATTGGAAACGAAAATCAACCAGATTCCGGGCGTTGTGACTAACGGTCTGTTTGCAGTTCGTCCTGCTGACGCATTAATTTTGGCGGGTGTAGGCGGTGTACAAACGTTGATTTAATGCTCGATTAAATCAGTTTGTTGAAACAGTTGTTTTTTAATAACCTCAGTCATTAATTAATGATGGCTGAGGTTAAAAGAATTCTTATTATTTAGTGGGCGGTTTAGGATTGAGGCTGCCTAAAATACTTTCCTGCATTTTTTGCCATGCCTGCATATTTTTCTCACCGATTTTTAACCAAGTATCCAACGGTGTGCCTGCCAATACTTTATGCATTTGTTCGCGCATGGCGGTTTGTTGATTCGTGAATAAATCAACGCTTTGACGCATGTATTCAGAAAAACCTTTACGGCTTGTTCCACTGTAATTGCGAATGAATTGTTCCAAAATCTCTGCGCTAAAAAGGGGATGCCCACCAGATTCTTGTTCCAGAATGATTTGTAGCAAGATACTGCGGGTAATGTCTTCGCCAGTTTGGCGGTCGATGACTTTAAAGGCGGTTTCGCCTAACACCAAATCGCGCACGTCGCTCAGCGTGATGTAACAGCTTTGAGCGGTGTCGTATAAGCGCCGATTCGGGTATTTTTTGATGATACGTTCTTCTGCCATAGGGTATTTATGTCGAGCTACTAGCGGTAAATAAACTTAGTGGGTTGTAGTTATTTAAGAGACAACCTTTAGGTTTGATTCTATCGGTTAAGGTTTCATGGTGTATACAAAAACCCACTTTGCCCGCACAAAAAGGGTGAATTTATTTCAATAAGCAATGAAACAGAGGTGATAAACAACACCCCTGCCTCATTATCATGCATTAGTGCATGTATTGACCGCCGTTAGCAGAGAAGTCAGCACCAGTGATGAATGCTGCATCGTCAGACGCTAAGAATGCAGCCAATGCGCCGATTTCTTCTGGTTTGCCCAGACGACCTACTGGGATTTGTGCAACGATTTTAGCGCGTACTTCTTCAGCAATCGCCATAACCATTTCAGTACCGATGTAGCCCGGAGAAATGGTGTTAACAGTTACGCCTTTACGTGCAACTTCTTGTGCCAAAGCCATAGAGAAACCGTGTACGCCCGCTTTTGCCGCGCTGTAGTTGGTTTGACCGAATTGACCTTTTTGACCGTTAACGGAAGAAATGTTGATGACGCGACCAAAGCCACGGTCAGCCATTTCGTTCACGAATTGGTGGCTCATGTTGAAGATGCTGTCGAGGTTAGTTTTCATAACCGCAGCCCAATGCGCAGGCGTGATTTTTTTGAAGGTTGCGTCGCGTGTGATACCCGCGCAGTTAACCAGTACGTCAACTTGACCGAATTCAGCGATAACCGCTTCTTTCAGTTTAACGCAATCGTCGTAATTGCTAACGTCACAAGGGTAGATGGCAACTTCGTAGTCTTGTTTCGCTTGCCATGCTTTGGCTTGCTCTTCTGGTTCATAGTAAGTAGTAACGATTTTGAAGCCAGCAGCAGCCAATTTCGCGCAGATTGCGTTACCGATACCGCCAGTACCACCTGTTACTAATGCAACTTTGCTCATGTCTTTTCCTCACTAAATCAGTCGTAAATTAAACAGCTTCGATAGCCAAACACCTTGATTACCCCGTTACACAGGGAAATCAGACCTGTTTTCGCCCCAGCACGCGCGTTTGTGTTGAAGCATCATTAACGTGACACAATCGTGTGTGCCGCGCTAATGTGGAATCTTTGTGTTCGATTGTAACCGTACTGTTACACATCAAACTGTCCCTCTTGGTGATATTGTTCTAGTCTTAATTAAACACTACAAGGGTTGTCAACAATAAATGGAATAGGGTTATGATTGCAAGCCTTCACGGAAGCATCATAATAGCTTTGTTGCGGCGCACAAACTTAGCATGTTAACTTTATCAAAAGCAATGAATTTTCACCGGAGGTAGGAAAAAATGACACCAGCTTGGTCTGAAGAAATGATGAAAAACTGGTCTGACTCGCAGAAACGTTACTGGGATGCGTGGGCAGAATTAGCCAAAATGGGTAAATCAGGCGAAGTGGTGCACGAAGCTCCAGCTTGGACAGAAGGTTTAGAACAATGGTGGAAGGCGGTTAGCCAACACAGCGCACCGGGGGCGGCGACGGATGCTTTCCAGCGTGTGGTAGAAATGGGGAAAACCTACCTCAATCTGGCTGAAAATGCTTACAAAGTACGCCAAGCAGGGGTAACGGGCGTAGAAGCAATGGAGGCGTGGATGAATGCGATGGAATCCGGCTTTCAATCGTGTTACACCCAACTGGATGCAGGTAAATTTTCCGCTAATGGTTTTGGTGCAGGGCAAGCCGCGTTGGATAGTTGGCAACGGGTAATGAAAAGCGTCGGTATGGATGCGTTTCAACAAGTTGGGGCAGGTGGGTTTCAAATGCCACTGTCACAAAATTGGCAGGAACAATTCAGCAAAATGCTCGCCACGCCTAGCCTCGGTTTGAAACGAGAGTCGCAAGAACGTTTACAGGATTTGGCGCGTTTAGCTGCTAATTACCAAGAGGCGATGGATGAATACCTGAAAGCCTTTGCTAAACAGGGTTTAGTCTCGGTTGCTGCTTTACGGGTGCGTGTTGCTAACATGCAAGCAGATGGCAAAGTCATCAGAACCGTGCGCGATTTGTACGATTTGTGGGTTGATGTTAACGAATCGGTGTATGGCGAATTTGCCATGACGGATGAATACCAAGTGGTCTACGGCGATATGGTTAACGCGCTGATGGCACTCAAGCAGGGCATTAATACGGAATTGGATGCTTACTACCAATCCATTAATCTGCCAACCCGCAAGGAATTAAATGCCGCCTTCCAAAAACAACAAGAAGCACGGCGCGAAGTGCGGGAATTGCGTCAACAAGTACAAGCCTTAACCCGTCAGGTTAAAGCCTTGAGTGCAGCCGTTGGCAATAACCCACAAACCTAAGCACCACCGCAAAATTAAGGAGAATAAACATGCCGTTTCAAATCCGCCCTGACATGATTTTAAATGAAGTAAAAACCTTCAACGAACGACTCGCGCAGGGCATGACTAACCTAATGGCTGTGGGTGAAATTTCCACAGGTGTTACCCCGTTTGAAGTGGTTTACACCGAAGATAAACTGAAATTGATGCATTACATTGGCAATGCCGAGCCGAGCAATAACGTACCGTTGCTGATTGTTTACGCGCTGGTAAACCGCCCGTACATGACCGATATTCAAGAAGACCGTTCCACCATCAAAGGTTTATTGGAAGCGGGGCAAGACGTTTATTTGATTGATTGGGGCTACCCCGATGCAGCAGACCGTTATTTGACAATGGATGATTACCTCAACGGTTATGTGCACAATTGTGTGGAATTTATCTGTGAAAAGCACGGAATTAGTGCGTTAAACTTGCTAGGAATCTGCCAAGGCGGTGCATTTAGCTTGTGTTACAGCGCGATGCATCCCGAAAAAGTTAAAAATCTCATTACAATGGTTACTCCGGTAGACTTTAAAACGCCGGATAATATGCTCAGCCACTGGATTCAAAACGTGGATGTGGATTTATTGGTGGATACGCTAGGGAATTTGCCGGGTGAAATGCTGAATTGGACATTCCTCAACCTCAAGCCTTACCAGTTAATGGGGCAAAAATACCTTGGTATGGTGGATGTCATGGGCGATGCGCAAAACCTGAAAAACTTCATGCGCATGGAAAAATGGATTTTCGACAGCCCTGATCAAGCGGGGGAAACGTTCCGCCAATTCGTGAAAGATTTCTTCCAAGAAAACAAACTGTTAAAAGGCGAAGTGCAAATCGGTAAATACACCATTGATTTGAAAAATATTACCATGCCTGTGCTGAATGTTTACGCGGATCAAGACCATTTAGTGCCGCCTGACGCTTCTCGCGCCTTGAAAGGGGCGGTGGGTTCGGCTGATTATTCCGAGTTGTCGTTTAAAGGTGGGCATATCGGGATTTATGTGAGTGGAAAAGCGCAAAAAACCATTCCTCCCTCCATTGGCGAGTGGTTATCGGCGCGTAGTTAGACGCAATAAAAGTAGCCTCACAGTGAAAGACCAGATTGATACTGGTCTTTTTTTTGCATGATAATAAGGATTATCCCCATTTTCTCTGATTTGAAAGAAGGTACTATGCACAAGCTCATGCTGGTCGATAGTGATCCCGAACGTTCCGGTAGTCTTGAAGCAGCATTATTGGCGGCAGGCTACACCCACATTATTCGCGTTGGGCAGGAAGATAACCTGTTGAATGCAGTACGTATCCATCAGCCCGACATTATTCTCATTGATATGCAAAGCCCCGACCGTGACACGCTCGAATCTTTGCGCACGGTTAACCGTGAAACGCCCAAACCTATCGTCTTTTTTGCCGAGCAAAGTGATTATGAAACCACCCGTGCGGCGATTAATGCAGGCGTTAGCGCGTACATCGTGGATGATTTACCGGGTAAACGTTTGAAATCGGTGTTGGATGTGGCGATTGCGCGTTTCCAAGAGCATCAAAAACTCAAAGACGAACTCGAAGATTACAAATCACGTTTGCAAGACCGCAAAGACGTAGACAAAGCCAAAGGTATTTTGATGCAACACCGCCATTTGAGTGAAGAAGAGGCGTATCAACTCCTGCGCAAAATGGCGATGGATCGCAACATGAAAATCGGCGAAGCAGCACGCAACTTCATTGCGGCAATGGCATTGTTAGGGGGGAAAGCGTAATGAAACAAGACTTACGCATTGGTTTCCTGCCTCTCACGGACTGCGCGGTGCTAGTCGCAGCGCAGGAACGCGGCTTTTTCGAGAAATACGGTTTGCATGTCACTTTGCAGCGCGAAGTTTCGTGGGCAAATATCCGTGACCGCGTGGCGTTTGGCGAATTAGACGCAGCTCACATGCTCGCCCCGATGCCGCTTGCTGCAACCTTGGGCATTGATGGTTTGGGCATCCCCATGCAGACCGCGTTGGGAATTGGTCTTAATGGCAGCGCGATTACTTTGGCAACGGGGTTAATGCAAGGTATCCGCACTCATTTCCCGCAGCATTTACACACTAGCCCCTTGCGTGCAACGGGTTTAAAAGCCTTATTGGTAAAGGAAGCGGCGCGTAAATTGGTGTTGGGGTGTGTTTACCCGTTTTCCCAGCATTACTATTTGCTACGTGCGTGGTTGCAAGACGGTGGTTTGGAAATCGGGCGTGATGTCGAGATTCAAGTTATTCCACCTTCGCAAATGGTGAGCGCGTTAGCCGCAGGGCAAATTGACGGTTTTTGTGCGGGTGAGCCGTGGAATCAATTAGCCGTGCAACGGGGCATTGGCTGCGTGGCGGTGAGCAGTTACGGTTTATGGCATAACGGCCCGGAAAAAGTGCTAGGCGTAACGCAAGCATGGGCGCAAGCCAACCCTGATACGCATTTAGCGTTAGTGTGCGCGTTGTTGGAAGCCGCCCGTTGGGTCGATGACAAGCACAATCGCGTGCGTGTGGCGGAATTACTCGCTCGCCCAGAGTATTTAGACACCCCGCTGGAATTGGTGCGTGCGCCGTTATTGGGGCGTTACCGCTATGCGAATGATGAACCGGAACGCTTTTTACCCGACTTTCATGTGTTTGCACGGTATGCGGCAAACTTCCCGTGGCATTCGCACGGGCGTTATTTCCTCGCGCAAATGCGTGCAGCAGGGCAATTGACGCAAGCCATTGACGACGAAGGCACGTTATTGGCGAAAGTATTCCGTACCGATGTTTACCGTTTGGCAGCCGATGTGCTGAGCCTCCCATTCCCCCAAAGTGACGAAATCCCGCTGATGGGCTGCACAACCCCGTGGGTATTGCACGAAGCCAGCCAACCGATTGCAATGGGCAGCAATTACATTGCGTTAGGGCAGTTACGCTTGTAACGGTTAGGTTGGTTCTGGTTGGCTTGGGGGATAGCAAAATTCCGCTGTGGTTGTTTGGGCTTTTGTATTGAGTTGAGGATTATTCCCCTGCTCGTTGTAGTACCTGTTCAATGAGCAACGGATTGAGATAAGCGTTTGAATGTTGTAATGAACGAACACGGGATGTGATCTCGGTTATTAAGCCTTCATCTTTGGCTAATAGCAATAAACCCAAGCTACCCATTGTTTCTAGCCCATTGATGTATGCCGATTTTTTTGCTTTCAAATCATCAACCAGCATTAAGTCGGCTGCACTTGCTTTGTATAATGCCATTGCCTCTAACTCGCCTTTACCCAAGCCGGAGATTTTCTGAAGCTGCCACTGATTCCTATCGACACTTCGCACTTTACCTGCCAGATAATGCCTCAGTACGTTCGCTTGAGGTTTACCTTGTGCACACACTTCATCATACACTGCGGTTGGAACTAACACGTTGCCAAATAATTTTTCCAGCAGGTCAAGACCCCGATAAGTGGCAACGGCAACGAGTGCCGAACTGTCTGCGATAACAATCATGCGGCGCGAAGTTGTTTAAAACGGATAACGTCGGCTTCGATTTCATCCATATCCGTGCTGATGGTTTCGATATGGTATTGCTTGCAGGCGGCAAGGAAGGTGTAAATATCCACGCCTGCAAATTCGCAGGCAGCACCACGCGACAACTGACCGGATTGGAACAACAACAACGCCGTATGCAGCTTGAGGAGCTGCGCTAGGCTGGTTTTATCCTGCTGCGGCAGTAAAACATGATCAGGAATTTCCAGCGTTATTTGCATGTCTCGCCCTCTACGGGTTGATGGTTATGTGTTTGATTGTAGGTTTATCGCGGTGAGAAAGCCATATCACGTTTTGGGCGAACAGCTAATGTTTAGCCGCTTTGGCTTGCTCGATTAATTGCAAGGTGTAGTCATATTTTTCCCCGAATACATTGGGAGCTTGCTGGGCGAATGGTGCAAACAGTTGTGCAGACTCTTGCAGCAAAGGCAATGCTTTCTCAGGTTCGCCCCAATCTAAATATGACCCACCAAATACTGTGAGTGTATTCGCTACATAGGGCAGGTAAACCCTTGGGTTGTCTTTGGTGAGTTGGCGATAGTTGCTGAGGGCTTCGCTGTAGAGTTTTTCGGCTTCCTCCCGCCGCTGGCTGTCATCCGCCACCAAGTTGCCAAGGTTGTTTAGCGTCATCGCCACGTCGGGCAGGTACACCGCTGGGTTGTCCTTGGCAAATTGGCGACGAATGCTGAGTGCTTCGGTGAAGAGGCTTTCAGCTTCGTTGCGCCGCTGGCTGTCATGCCGCACTAATACACCAAGGTTGTTCAGCGTATTCGCTACATCGGGCAGGTAAACGGTAGGGTTGTCTTTGGCAAGTTGGCGACGAATATTAAGGGCTTCGGTGTAGAGGTTTTCGGCTTCCTTGCGCCGCTGGCTGTCAGCTTGTACCAAGTTACCAAGGTTGTTAAGCGTCATTGCTACATCGGGTAGGTAAACGGTGGGGTTGTTTTTAGCGAGTTGGCGATAGCTGCTGAGAGCTTCGGTGTAGAGTTTTTCGGCTTCCTTGCGCCGCTGGCTGTCATCCGCTACCAAGTTACCAAGGTTGTTCAGCGTTGTTGCCACATAGTACAAGTAAACTCTGGGGTTGTCTTTGGCGAGTTGGCGATAAATACTAAGCGCTTCAGCGTAATAGGTTTCCGCTTCGTTGCGCCGCTGGCTGTCCGCCGCGACCAATGCACCAAGGTTGTTCAGCGTCATCGCCACATCGGGCTGGTACAGCGCTGGGTTGTCTTTAGCGAGTTGGCGACGAATGCTGAGTGCTTCGGTGAAGAGGCTTTCAGCTTCGTTGCGCCGCTGGCTGTCATTCCACACTAATGCACCAAGGTTGTTCAGCGTTCGTGCTACATCGGGTAGGTAAACCGTTGGGTTGTCTTTGGCGAGTTGGCGATGAATCGTGAGGGCTTCAGTGAAGAGGGTTTCGGCTTCCTTCCACCGCTGGCTGTCAGCTTTTACTAATACACCAAGGTTGTTCAGCGTCATCGCCACGTCGGGCTGGTACACCGCTGGGTTGTCCTTGGCGAGTTGGCGATAGCTGGTGAGGGCTTCGGTGTAGAGATTTTCGGCTTCGCGGTACTGATTGTTTTCCTGCAAAAACTTGGCGTAGGTAAATAGACGTTCAGGGGTTCTGCCGGATTTGAGGGCTTTGTCAAAATAGCTGCTGGTTGTGGCAATGCGTTGCTCGCCCAAGCTGTAATCAATCGCCGT
>CAZJDN010000059.1:7589-12210 GCA_964544775.1 uncultured Thiothrix sp. | reverse complement strand
ATAACAACAATGAAACCACTCCATCAATCCACCATCGCCATTATTGGTCTTGGCTACGTAGGCTTACCGCTAGCGGTCGAATTCGGTAAGCATTTGCCGACCATCGGTTACGACATCAACGCCACACGCATTAGCGAACTGCAAAGTGGGCAAGACCACACGCTGGAAGTCAGCCCAACCGACTTGCAAGCTGCTAAACAGTTACACTATTCCAGCCATTTAAATGACTTACGGGATGCAAACGTCTTTATTGTTACTGTCCCCACGCCCGTTGATAATCACAAACGCCCCGATTTGACCCCATTGATTCGCGCCAGTGAAAGTGTGGGCAAGGTGATTAAAACAGGAGATATTGTGATTTACGAATCCACCGTTTACCCCGGAGCAACCGAAGAAGATTGCATTCCTGTGATCGAAAAGGTTTCTGGGTTGCGCTTTAATGTGGACTTTTTCGCCGGATACTCCCCCGAACGCATTAACCCCGGTGACAAAACACACCGCTTAACCACCATCAAAAAAGTAACCTCCGGCTCAACACCCGAAGTAGCCGAATTCGTCGATCAGCTTTACCGCACCATCATTAGCGCAGGCACACACAAAACCACCAGCATCAAAGTCGCAGAAGCTGCCAAAGTCATTGAAAACACCCAGCGCGATTTAAACATTGCTCTTGTGAATGAATTAGCCATTATTTTCAATCGTATGGGGATTGATACCGAGGCGGTATTACAAGCAGCAGGAACAAAATGGAACTTCCTGCCTTTTCGCCCCGGCTTAGTGGGCGGTCACTGCATTGGTGTCGACCCTTACTACCTTACCCACAAAGCACAAGCAATGGGGTATCACCCAGAAATCATTCTGGCGGGACGCAAAATCAACGACGGCATGGGTGCGTATGTGGCTTCACAATTGGTAAAAGCAATGGTGAAAAAACGCATTCAAGTCGAAGGCGCAAAAGTCCTTGTGCTTGGTTTAACCTTTAAAGAAAACTGCCCCGATTTACGCAATACCCGCGTGGTCGATATTCTCAGAGAACTGTGCGAATACAATATCGCTGCTGATGTTTACGACCCGTGGGTCAGCGCGACAGAAGCTGAACACGAATACAACGTTACCCCCATTACCGCCTTAGCTGAAAACCACTACGACGGCATTATCATTGCGGTAGCACACCAACAATTCCGCGAACTCGGCGTAGAAGCCATACAACGACTGGGTAAAGCCGAGCACGTTCTGTACGATATAAAATACACTTTTGCGCCCGATGCGCGTATCCTCCGTTTGTAACAAGCGATGCGTCGTTCATTTCACAGCTACTTTTGACACGCTATCATGCAAGTAAATAACAACAAAAGAACGGTATAACAAACTAACCCATGATTCCGTTGACCGCCTCCATACCGCTACCGGGGCTACTCCGGCAATTGGTTGCGCAGGAAATTCTCAATCAAGAGCAAGCCACGCAAGCCATGCAAAAATCACGAGCAGACAAAATGCCGCTAGTGGCATGGCTTGTGCGTGCGCGTTTGGCACAGCCCAAAGACATTGCTTACGCCGCTAGTGTGGAATACGGTCTGAGTTTGGTGGACATCGATCAGGTTAATATTTCACCCGCTGTCGCCAATTTATTGGAACTGGAGCAAATGCAAAAGCTCCACATTGTTCCGTTGTATCGCGGCGGTAAAACCCTGCTTGTAGGGCTGTCTGATCCCGCATACCTCACCAATTTAGATGATGTAAAGTTCGCTACTGGGTTAATGCCCGAACCCGTTTTCGTTGAATACGACAAACTGCAACGTATCCTGCACGCCGATACCGCTGATATTGCCCCTACCCCGCGTAGCAATAATGCCAGCAGCAGCGGTAAAACTGCCCCCGTGGCGGACAATGCGATTGTGCTGGATACCCGCGAACTCAAAGCCAAAGATGAAAACGAAGAATCATCGGTGGTGGAATTTGTGGATAAATTGCTTGGTCATGCGATTTCCTCCAAAGCCTCGGACATTCACATCGAGATTTTCGAGAAAAACATGCGTATCCGTTACCGTATCGACGGGATTCTGCAAGTGGTTGCAACCCCACCCAACGATGCGGCACAGCAATTGATTTCGCGGATCAAAGTATTATCCCGCATGGACATTTCCGAACGGCGCGTGCCTCAAGACGGGCGCATTCGTTTTACGGTCAATGCCAAGAAAAAGATCGATTTCCGCGTTAACACGCTGCCCACGCTTTACGGCGAAAAGGTGGTTATGCGGATTCTGGACTCTTCAAACGCCGCATTAGGGGTGGAAAAACTCGGTTTTAATGAACGCCAGCAACGCGATTTCATGCGCTCACTGGAAAAACCGGATGGCATGATCCTTGTTACCGGACCGACGGGGAGTGGTAAAACCGTTACCCTTTACACAGGGCTTGGCATCCTCAACGTTCCCGAACGCAATATTTCCACCGCCGAAGACCCCGCCGAAATCAATATGCCGGGGGTCAATCAGGTTAACGTCAACCCCAAAGTAGGCTTAACCTTTGCCGATGCCTTACGCGCATTCTTGCGGCAAGACCCCGATGTCATCATGGTAGGGGAAATTCGTGACCTCGAAACGGCTGAAATCGCCATTAAAGCGGCACAAACGGGGCACTTGGTTTTATCCACTTTGCACACCAATAGCGCACCGGAAACCCTCACCCGCTTGCTTAATATGGGTGTACCGCCGTTTAACATTGCCTCATCCATTCACCTGATTGTTGCGCAACGCTTGGCACGGCGATTGTGTGAAAAATGCAAACGCCCCTCCAACGTACCCGCCGAAGTTTTGCAAGAGTTCGGCTTTAAAGAAGAAGAAATCGGGCGTTTTACCGTGTACGAACCGTGTGGCTGCTCAGAATGTTCACACGGCTACAAAGGTCGGGTAGGTATATACCAAGTCATGCCTATTTCTGCGGAAATGGGGCGCATGGTCATGAACGGCTGCAACTCCATCGAGCTGGCTGATCAAGCCCTCAAAGAAGGCGTATTCGATTTACGCCGTTCGGGGTTGGAAAAAGTAAAGCTAGGCATTACCTCGCTGGCTGAACTTTCCCGTGTCACCACCGATTAAACGCATTACCAGTTATCCATAAAGCCACCTGTCGCCAAACAGCGCGTGGTAGACTACTCACACGATTATAAAAATAACGCAGAAAACAGACCTCATGCAGAGCAGTACTACCGCGAAAAAGCGGCTGCCGAATGCGGCGGCAACCTCAACCGTGCAACAACCCACCTACATTTGGGAAGGGGTAAACCGTAACGGTGTAAAAATTCGTGGCGAAAGCCAAGCCTTTAACCCCAACTGGTTACGCGCCGAATTGCGCCGCAAAGGTATCAACCCCGGTCGGGTCTACCGTAAACCGCGCACGCTTTTCAAACCCGGCATCAAACCCAGTGACATTGCACACTTCGCCCGCCAAGTCACGACCATGATGCGTTCGGGCGTACCAATGGTGCAATCGCTGCAAATGATCGCAGGCAGTGGCGACAATCCATCCGTGCGTGACCTTGTGAAACGCATCGCAGCCGATATTGAAGCTGGCTCTAGTTTCGGTGAAGCCTTAGCCCGTCACCCTAAATATTTCGACAAACTGTTTGTCAATCTCGTCAAAGCGGGGGAACAAGCCGGAACACTCGAAACCATGTTGGATAAGGTGGCGACTTACAAAGAAAAAAGCGAATCCCTCAAAGGCAAAATCAAAAAAGCCTTGATGTACCCCGTCATCGTTATCATCGCGGCGGTGGTGGTTTCTGCCATTTTGTTAATTTGGGTTATTCCCCAATTTAAGGAAGTTTTCAGCAGTTTCGGCGCAGATTTACCCGCGTTTACCTTGTGGGTAATTCAATTATCCGACTGGTTGCAAGCGTATTGGTGGATGCCGCTGCTAGGCATGAGCGCGATTGGCTACGCCTTTTCCACCGCCAAACGTAAATCCAAAAAGTTTGACCGTTTCATTGACCTCTTATCGTTGCGCTTACCGATTGTGGGCAATATCCTTAATTTATCGGCAATCGCACGCTTTTCACGCACGTTAGCAACCATGTTCGCCGCAGGTGTACCGTTAGTGGAATCGATGGAATCCGTGGCAGGGGCAACGGGCAATGCCTTGTACGAAGAAGCCACCTATCGGATTCAAGAAGACATTGCCCGTGGTGTACAATTAAACACCGCTATGTTAACCACACAAATTTTCCCCAACTTCGTGATTCAAATGACGCGCATCGGGGAAGAATCAGGGCGCGTAGAAGACATGTTAGGTAAAGTCGCCGACTATTACGAAGAACAAGTCGATAACCTTGTTGATACCCTTTCCAAACAAATCGAACCCTTAATCATGGCCGTATTGGGGGTCATTGTCGGTGGCTTGGTCATTGCAATGTACTTACCCATCTTTAAACTGGGGGCTGTGGTTTAACCAACAGAAAAAAATACACAATGGAATTACTTTACCTCTTAAACATCAGCAAAGTCTGGTTATTATTGGTCGTCGGGCTGTTTTCGCTTCTCATTGGCAGCTTTCTCAACGTTGTCATTTACCGCCTACCGATTATTTTGGAACGGCAATGGAAGCAAGAATGCCTAGAATGGCA
>CAZJDN010000059.1:0-7489 GCA_964544775.1 uncultured Thiothrix sp. | reverse complement strand
GGCTTTACGTGGGTATTAGTTGCACTGTTTATGATTGATGCTAAAACCATGTTATTGCCGGATATTCTCACTTACCCACTGCTGTGGGCAGGGTTACTGCTGAATCTCAACGGCATGTTCACCGCGTTACCCGATGCCGTATTAGGGGCAGTATTGGGGTATTTAGCCTTGTGGTCGGTATTCCACCTATTCCGGTTACTGACAGGCAAGGAAGGCATGGGGCACGGCGATTTCAAACTGCTAGCGGCATTGGGTGCGTGGGGCGGCTGGCAGATTTTACCGTTTGTTATTTTTGGCTCAGCATTATTTGGCTCAATTTTTGGCATTTTGTGGATGGTAATCAAGCGCGAACGTGAAAGCCTACCAATGCCATTTGGTCCGTGGCTGGCAATGGCAGGCTTTGTCGCCATTGTGTGGCATGAAAAGGTATTGGATTACGTCACCCGTATTTTCATGCCACTCTAACCCCGTTACTTTTTCTGTGCGGGTAACTCATGCCAGAAAGGTAAAGCACGCGGCGGTTCAATCGGGCGTGCAACCAGGGTATTCGCAGGGTCGGGAGCGGCAACAGGGGCAACGGGCTGATCCGGTTTCAAGCGTGCCTTTGCCCGCATATCAAACTTCGGTTTCACCTTTGCCGCATACCACGTATTCGCTGGCACACGGTAATAATACGATGCCATTGGATCAGCCGCTGTGGTGCTATCCTCTGCGTATGCCAAACCCGTGCAAACGAAAGCCAGCATACCCGCCAAAGCGATTTCCTTTTTCATAACCTGTTCCTATGTACTTAAAAGCTACAGCTTTGTGATAGCACAGAATGATTAAAAATGGGAAAGCTGCCTAATATTAAACCATAACCGACCCCGTAAAATTAGCGTAAGGGGCAAACAGTATGCGGGTAACGGCTTACTTTTTGCGTATAAACGCGCTCACTAACCACCCGTGCGGTACGATTGTAAGCAGGCGGTGGCGCGGGTAAAACCTTGTGTTGCACAACAGGCATGGGTGGACGTACAACCACTTGGTACGCAACAGGCTTCGGTGCAGGCACGACCCGGTGTACTACTTGCCGATGGCAAGTACGGCGTGCGTGATTCACGGCTGCCCCGTATTGCAAACGGCAACCGCAGGAAATGGTTTGGTAATGGTGGCTTTTTACACGAACGATTGGCTCGTGCTCATTCGCCTCCATTGTCAGCATTTCATCGCCACTCCAGCCATTGGCATGGGCGGCGGGAGACGCTAAAACTGTTAAGGCAACGCCTGCAAGTAACTTTTTCATAACTCTACTCCATGAAGAAATACGGTTTGCCTGATACAATAGGTCGAAAACCTGACTTTACTCTGGAAGTATCCTGATGACAGAACAGCAACCAACGACCCATTTCGGTTTTCAACAAGTACCCGTTACGGAAAAAGCTAGCCGGGTTGCCGGGGTATTTCATTCAGTAGCCGACAAGTACGACGTAATGAACGACGTAATGTCATTTGGCATTCATCGTTTGTGGAAACGCGCCACCATTGATGCCGCTGGCGCAAAGCGCGGCAGTCGCATTTTGGATTTAGCAGGCGGTACGGGCGACTTAGCCTCAAAATTCGCACGCATTGTCGGTGATGAGGGGCAAGTAATTTTATCGGACATTAACGCTTCCATGCTGGAAAACGGGCGCGAACGCCTAACCGACATGGGCATTGCAGGCAATATCCGTTACGTGCAAGCCAATGCCGAATGCTTGCCGTTTGCGGATAACTATTTCGACATCATTACCATTGCCTTTGGCTTACGCAATGTCACGAATAAAGACGCAGCTATCCGTTCCATGTTACGGGTTTTGAAACCGGGTGGACGCTTGCTGGTGTTGGAATTTTCCAAACCTGTACTACCGGGTTTAGCACCGATTTATGACCATTATTCGTTCAAGTTGCTGCCAATGATGGGTAAGATTATTGCCAATGACGCAGAAAGCTACCGCTACTTAGCGGAATCCATCCGTATGCACCCCGATCAAGCGACCTTGAAAGGCATGATGGAAACAGCAGGTTTCGAGCGCGTTACTTACACCAATATGACAGGTGGCATTGTTGCTTTGCATAAAGGCTTCAAGCTGTAACATCCCCAACAGGGGCGCACACACGCTACGCCCCTGCTTGATTTATGCCCCACTCGGCACGTATTGCAAGGCAGGGATTCGGCTTGCTGGCACAGTCCGTGCGGCTTTCTTCGCCATCAAGTAACGCGCGTGCCACCACGCCGGAATGCTCAAGCTCGCCATAAAAATTCCCCACGCAAACCATTTTTGCGTATCGCTTAACGCCCAATCCCCCCAACGGAATGGAATGTAGCAATACAACACCACCATGTGGAAAGCGAAAACTTGTAACGAATGTTGCCCCAAAAAGGCTAACCAACGCCCCGGTAAAGTTAACCACGTAAAAATCCCGAAACGTTTATGCCAGTGAATCAGCATCGCAGCGGCATACACAAACGCGAGGAAATTCAACAAACGTAACCAGCCCATGTAATCACGGTGAATGTGCGGGTATTCCATTAACCACGCAAACAGCGGCGACCATTCCGCATGAATTTGCCCGTGGCGTTGCATGTACAAGTACGCAATCGCGCCAACACTCAGCACAAATAGCCAACCGTTGACACGCGGTGCCGTACCCTTACTTTCTGCGCGTAAGAAACCCAACACCATACCCAACACAAACACCAACTGCCACGCAAACCAATCGAATGCCCCCGAACGTAATAACAGCGCGTCCGGTAAAAGCTCGACGGCGGCTCGCCCCACACCGTACTGCGAGGCAACCCATAACCCCACGCTACCCGACAAGACCATTGCCACCCCAACGGTGCGGTATTGCATCATCCAGCGCAATGCCAACGGCGCAACCAGCATGAAAGCAACGTACATGGGTAACACATCTAACATCGGTGCTTGGTAAGTTAAAGCAATACCGGATAGCAATGCACGAGCGGGTTCAGTCTGCATTTCAGTGGCAAAACTTTTCCAGTAAGCCCCGGATAATTCCGTCGCCATTGAGAACGCAAACACCGCCAACAACACAATTAAATGGTAAAGGTAAATGACCCCCGCCCGATGCCACACCCGTTTTTCTAGCGCAAACCCGTTTGCCGTGTAATAACGCCCGTAAACCAAGGAAACCAACATACCGGAAAGGAATACAAAGCCCTCCGCCGCACTGACATAACCCGGAAATTCATACAAATGCTGGAAGATCGGTTCACCAAAATGATCTGATGCCATAATAATCAGCATGAGACCTCTGAGAATATCCAATGAAAGGTCACGATTCATTGAAACACTGTTTCCTTAGCCTTGAGGCTGTTGTTGTGGGTGGGAAGTAAAATGACTGCAAACAATTCGGCTAGCCCCTCTATACCTGCTGATCAATCTACTCTACAATTCGTGCGCCATATCCTTGACCAATAACGGTTTTCAGCCGCTTCGGATTCCCGACATCATGAAATCAAGCATTTACTCTTTATCCCTTGTTGTTTTACTGCTCACTGCGGGAGCGTCAGCGCACGCGAAGGATACAGGCTGTTTCGCCTATGTCCAACAATTAGCTGAACAAAAGGCAACCCAACCGTTCGTAAAAACCCCGATGATGCAAGTGGATACAGGTCGAATTACCTATGACCACTATCAACACATCAAGTTCAAAGGCAATCAGAGCTTCTGGCGTGCAGAAGAATTACCGTTTCAACTGGAATTCATGCATCCGGGGATGCACTTCATTCGCCCGATTGAAATTGCTTCATGGGAAAACGGCGAACCCCACCCGATTCAATTTTCCAGCAAGTATTACGACTATACCGAAGTCAAAGACCTGCATCTGGAAAACGACGAAGCCAAAATGGGCTTTACGGGCTTCCGCATCTTGTCTAAGTTAGGACGCAAAGAAAGTGACGCGCCTTATAACGAAACCGTTGTCTTCCAAGGAGCGAGTTACTTCCGTGGTTTAGGGCAAGACCAACGCTACGGATTGTCTGCACGCGGTTTAGGCATTAATACTTCGATTGAAGGGCAAGAAGAATTCCCCGACTACACCAGTTTTTGGCTAGAAAAACCGACCAAAGATGCCGAACAACTGGTGATGTGCGCGTTAATGGATACCCCTTCGTTAACCGGAGCAAGCCGTTTCGTGATTACACCGGGTAAAACCACCGCAATGGAGGTCGAAACCCAGCTTTACCCACGCAAAGACGGCATTAGTGAAATCGGTGTTGCCCCATTAACCAGCATGTTCTTCCACGGGGAAAATTCGCCGCACCAATACGGGGATTACCGCCCTGAAGTGCATGATTCTGACGGCTTACTTATCCAACGTGGGCAAACATGGCGGTGGCAACCGCTGTCAGAAGTGCCTTATTTCAATATGCAATCACTGCCAATGGAGAGTATTTCTGGTTTTGGCTTAATGCAACGTGATCGGGATTTCCGCAGTTACCAAGATTTAGAAGCGTGGTATCACGCACGCCCCAGCGTATGGATAGAACCACTCGAAGATTGGGGCAAAGGTGCGGTACAACTGCTACGCTTACACTCAGAATCTGACACAGTGGACAATATTGTGGCATACTGGAAAAGTGATGCAGGGCAGAACTTTAAACACCTACACTACCGTTTGTCGTGGATGTCAGAAGACCCACCTGCGGATACGTTGGGAAAAGTTTATGCTACACGCGCAACCAACCGTGCAGTGGACAGTTTACCGGGGCATAAAGGGCGGATTCGCTTTATCGTTGATTTCAACGGTGTGCCAGAGACGAAAGAAGCACCCAAAGCGGATGTAACATTTAATGGTCAAGCACTGGCTAAACCAGCCGTGGTGCAGGCAAACCCTTACATCAAGGGGTGGCGAGTCATTGCGGTTGTCTACCCCGAAACGTGCGATGGACCATTGGATTTAAACATTCAACTGACAAACGGTGGAACCCCAGTGAGTGAAATGTGGTCTTATCCAATACCACGTTCTTTGTGCGATGCACCATGAACTTGTGGTATAAACAGACCTAATGATGGCATGGAATTTGCCTGATTTTTTCTAACCTATATAACAGACAGAAACAGAAAGCGATGGTAGAACAATCCACTTTAGTAACCGGACAAACAACACCGGACTCCACCCTGCGAATGGATGCTTGGGCGCAAGCGCGTAAGCGTGCTGATAACTACCTCAAACTGCATCAGTTAGGCAGTCACGACCGCGAGCTATTACTCACCGCAGTTGCCAATAAACTGATGCGTACTGTACCAACCTCGTGTTCGGAGCAGGAATTAGTGCAGCTTTTCATCGGTACGGTACAAACGGAATTAACCGCGCAACAAGCAGATACAGCGCACAGCAAAACCGGACCGCGTTTTGAGCGCAGCAGTATTCGCGTTGCTCCCTTACGTGCGATTACTTTATTGCCACGCGCTTAATCAAAAATGGATGCAAACAATACGTCTAGCACATGGCGAGTCGCAGCCAAACAACGGCGACTCGCTTTTTTTGCTTGTATTGCCCTCCTTACGGGGTTGGCGACTTTCTGGCTATGGTTTAGCTTACCAAGCCGCTTACCCTTTATTTGGCAAGCCTTAGTCACACTGCCGTTTGCGGTGTTGTTTTTTTGGCTTTCCTTAGGCTTTGTAACGGCAGTTGCAGGGCTGTGGGTATTAATGCGGGGTGATCGCTACCGGATTGCGAGTGCGCCGGGTACGCCCTTACCCGAATTGCACACGCACGAAACCACCGCCATTTTGCTGCCCATTTATAACGAAGACATTGCCTACGTTTATGCGGGTTTGAAAAGCATTTACCAATCGCTGGAACAAACAGGCAATTTGCAACACTTCGAGTTTTACATCCTGTCGGATTCGGACGATGCCAGTAATTGGTTGCGTGAGGAAGCCGCTTGGTCAGCCTTGTGCCGCGATTTAGGCTCTACAGAACGCATCCATTACCGTCGCCGCAAACACCGCACAAAAAAGAAAAGCGGTAATGTGATGGATTTCTGCCGCCGTTGGGGTCGTCGCCACCCGTACATGGTGGTGCTGGATGCCGATAGCTTAATTACGGGCGACGCATTAGTACGCATGGTTGATGCAATGGAACGCCACCCGCGTGTCGGGTTAGTGCAAGCTCCACTGTACACCATCGGCTTGGATACGCTGTACGCACGCGGACAACAATTCGTTAACCGCATTTACGGTCCTGTATTTTTCGGCGGCTTGCATTTTTGGTGGTTGGGTGAAAGCCAATATTGGGGGCATAACGTCATTATTCGCACCCAAGCGTTTATGGCGCACTGCCACTTACCCAAACTCAAAGAAAGCGGCTTGTTGGGTGGGGAAATCCTCAGCCACGACTTTGTGGAAGCGGCATTACTCAACCGTGCAGGCTGGGAAACGTGGCTGGCTTACGACCTCGAAGGCAGCTTTGAACGCCCACCACCAACGTTAACCGATGCACTCAAACGTGACCGTCGCTGGTGTCAGGGTAACTTGCAACATTGGCTGATCATTTGGTCGCATGGCATTTCGCACTTACACCGCTTCTTGCTACTGGGCGGCATTATGTCCTATCTCAGTTCGCTGATTTGGTTAGGCTGGCTATTGGTATTGACAGCAATTGCGGTTATTTACCCGCATTTAACCCTGATTCCACTAACAGCAGGGAACACGGCTTTGCTGGTCATGACGCTGATTTTGCTCTTCTTTTACAAGAGCTTTGGCGTAACCTTATCGGTGAAAAAAGAAACCATTCCCCACTTTGGTGGTAAATGGGCATTAACGCGCAGCATATTGATGGAAACCTTCCTATCTATGCTCACCGCTCCGGTACGCATGATGTATTACAGCAAGTTTGTGGTGCAAATCCTGCGCGGTAAACGTGCCGTTTGGGGAACGCAACAACGCACGGGCGGCGGGCTGGCGTGGGATGATTCCATCCGTGAATTCGGTTGGATAACCTCGATTGGTTTGGTGTGGGGTTTGACCCTATCTTTCATTAACCCAATGGCATTCTTGTGGATGTCACCTGTGTTGGCAGGTTTAATTTTCGCCGTTCCGTTGGGTACATTGACCAGTATGCAAACACGGTTGGAAAACCCGCTGTTCCGTACTCCCGATGAAAGCGTGCCGGATTACATCCTGCAACGTTTCGAGCAAAACTACGCCGAGCTGCAACAGCACCCGTGCATTTCAACCCGCGACTTGTTTATCCGCGTGGTGGTTGATCCGCTGGCATTCCGTCAACACATGACCTACATCCCGCAACGCACCAATGTCCCCGCTTCCACCCGTCAACAACGGGCAGAATGGTTGGAACGCTTACTAGCGCAAGGACCAAGTGCGATTACAAACAGTGAACGCTTAGTGATTATGGAAGACGCGGAAATGCTTACGCAATTGCATTCCCAAGTATGGCAATTACCGGAAACGCAATTCAACGAGCAATGGATGTCGAA
>CAZJDN010000058.1:7027-12633 GCA_964544775.1 uncultured Thiothrix sp. | reverse complement strand
TAGTTGGTTGAGGTTAACCAATTGTCTGTACCATTACCAATATTTAGGTAATAAGAGCCGACGAAATTGTAACTGTTTTTCCAGCCATTAATAAGTGTATACAGCGGTGATTCTACAGTGCTGTACTCTTCCGAATACATGCTTTCATCCATGTCATTACGGGCAGCAAATAAGGATTTCTCGCGCCCTAATTGCAATGCAACAGGGGCTTTTGTGCCATAAATACTCCATTGTAATGCTGACCATAAAAGGTTGGCATCCCCCATGTATTGCACGGTAGCAAAATGCACATTACGTGCACCTGATGCGCGATCAATGGCTAAAACAGCGTTTTGTGTACTCACACCGCCCAAGGTTTGCGATACCACAGGCGTAACGGTATTACCTGTAATACTAGCAGTTGCAAAATAATCTGAATTGGTAGCGGAATAATTTAAAACCTCTTCATTAGCGGTATACCCGTTTTGCAATAAGGGGTGGGTCGCGTTACTAATGCGTACTGAAGCGCTCATGGCAGAAGTTGTTCCACCCGTGCGTGTAATGCCAAGTAAGTCTTTCATGCGAATATAGGAATCACCGCTGAGTGCGTTGCCATTTTCATCATTCGTCATGAAATTACCTGCCACCACTAAACCCACCTTGTAATTTTGATTGGCGAGTAAAAGGTTTTGCGCAATGGTGGTTACATCTGCTGCTTTAACATTAGCAAAATAGGGGAAAACCAAGGTGTCATACTTAATAACTTTGGTCAGGTCTTTTAAATCATCTTCACTTAGTAAATCAAAGGGTACACCTGCTTGCATGGCTTGAATCTGTGCCATCATAAACAATTGCGAATAGGCTTTTAATGCCCAGAACTTATTTGCACTGCTGGCAGAGTAAACGATGCCAATGCGTTTGCCATTTTTTACCGCTGCGGGTAATTTAGCAAGATTGTATTCGCCATTTGCATACGCACTGGGTAAGAAAACACTGTTATTAACATCCAAATACAATTTAATGCCGCTAGTGCTAGGTGTTGCTAAGCCTGCAATCGCTAAATCCGCATCGGTTAAACGCACTTCCAAGGTGTACCCATTGGTTGCATCACCACCCGTTTTATACGCACTAACGGGTAATGCACCAATTAGGGTTTCTGTGGCAACACCATTAACGACAGGGTATTTATACCAATTTAATGTGCCATCACTGGCAATATTCAAGCTGATTTCTTCACCGCCTGCCCAGCCCCATATTTTATAGCCCGTCGTGCTTAAACCATCCGTATTCAACCAAATAGTGGTATTCGTGCTTAATGCGGTGGGGGCAATTCCTGCACTGGGTGAAACGGATTTCAATAATAGGTTATACGCGCCATTTTCATACCGCCCAAATAATTGATAACCTGCTACTTGCAAGGTTGCCGTTGTATCTAAACGATCACTCGCCGACCAATTGCTTAAACCCACTAATGATCCCGCCGCCCATGCAGACGAGCATAATGTTCCACCACCCAATAACACGCTCATTAACGCAATCTTGGGTAGATAGGTAATTTTTAATTGTGTCTTCATGACAGCTACCACCGTATTTCAGTATTAAATCTCGCAAGCCTGTTTTAGCTACCCTTGAAAGTAGTCTTTAACGTTGGAGCATGAAGGTTAGGTACTCCAAGCGGTTTAATTTGCCGGATAAAGCCCACATCCCTAAGCAAGTCATGAGCAATAAGGCTGCTGCAAACCCGTAGCCGTAGAATGCTGCACCTAGCCATTGGGTCAGTAGCGTAAGCCCCGCATTGCTGATGACCAACCCGACACACATCCACAAGGCTTGACGTAAGAAATTGAAATAAAAAACAATGCTGAGTGTGGTTAAAAACAAGATTTGCAACAATGCTGCAACCAGATCAAGGTAATAGAGGTAAATAAACAGCGGTGAAAGGTTCAACCATTGAATAATGTCATCTGCCAACCAAAAAAAGATCAGTACAGAAACGCTTTGCACGGCGAAAACGGTTTTGAACGCGCTGCGCACACTTTCCAGCATAACGGCGCGTTTGTGTCGAATGTCTTGCAATGTGCCGTTGCCATTGATGCAAGAATAATAGTCGCGGTAAGTTTCCACAAAGTCGGTTTCGACTTTTAATAAAAATGCTGCCATACCCGGAACAACCGATAAATACGCTAAAAAAAACGGGGTGTCATAAATAAGCGACGCACGTAATACACCATTAACGCTGTCAGAGGTTGCGGGATTAAACCAGAAAATCCATTTGTCGATCCAAACGCCGAGATTAAAACAAATACCTGTGAGAATTAGGCTAGGGTAGACCCAGCGACGGCAAGCAAAATCAAACCGGATTTGCAATGAACCTTGCTGTTCGCGCAATACGCTAATTAATAACGCCAACAGTAATATGCTGTGCCCTGCTAATACCGCGCTTAATCCACCTATTGTTCCGGCATTATGTAAGAGCCATGCCAGCAATAAAATTAAACTATACCCTGTGAAAAATGCGAGTAAAATTGCATGGTATTGTTTTAAGCCTGAAACCAATACCACAACCAACCATAAATTACACAACACCACGAAATTTACTAACATCAATAGCGCATAAAGCGGTTGGTTTTGAAACCAGTACAACGCTATACCACTGCCTAAAATACCTGACAGTGTAGTAATAAATACCATTGCCCCCAATAAATTGGGTATTACCCATTCCGCTTGTTGTTGGTAAATGCGGTCTGAAATAAATCGCACGAAAAGCAATTGCAGTGCACCGCTGACCGTTAATGACACCGCGATTAAATAGGTAACAGAAAGTAAAAACTCAGCAGTGGTATCCACGCCCTGACGCGATAAACCTAACCAACCGACTAACATAATGCCAATAATGGATAATACCCACGGTCCTGAGCCAATAATTCCCGCGTAAACATACGCTTTGGTCATGCCCCAGCCGTTGTCTTCCGCTAGCATTCTTTTGAGTTCAAACCCGATGCCCGCCATGTTCCAATGTCCTTTGATACAGCGCGTCGTAATGACGCAAGAATTCCGTTTGTGTGTAAAACTGTTCTACCCGCGTAATGGCAGCGGTTTGGGCGGCATACCACGCGGTTTCATTGCCGAGCAATTGCACAATGGCTTCTGCCATTGGTGCAGGGGATGCCAACGGTACAACCACACCAGATTTACCCAAAGCACGATCTGCTGGGCTTAAACCTTCCACCAATTCGCGGCATGCTCCGACATCGGTAACAACCACGGGAACACCCGCTGCGTAGGCTTCCAATACGGAAAGGGGTTGCCCTTCGCTGATGGAGCTTAATACCACTACCCCCAATTGCGGCAACATCGCGCTAACAGATTGAAAACCCAAAAATTTCACCACGCTTTCAGCTTGTAATGCTTCAACTAAGGCATGACATTCTTTGGCGTATTGTGGGTCTTCGTCTTCCCCGCCGATAATCCAAGCCTCTAACGTGGGCAATTGGCGTTGGGCTAGCGCGGCAGCACGGATGAAGGTTTTAATGTCTTTAATGGGAACAACGCGCCCAATAAGTCCCATGACGGGCGGAATGTGTGCCGGGCGGTGAACGCGCGTTGCGGCTAAGTGAGCAATATCTACGCCATTGGCGATGGAATGGCATTTTGCTGCATCCGCCCCGTATTGCACTTGCAGTTTTTGGTTGGCGGCGAAAAGGCTAATGATTTCGTCGGATGCGGCATAAGCCATTCGCCCCAAGCCCTCAAAAAAACGCCCCCACAACCGCCGGATGTAACTGACTTGCCCGTGTAAACCGACGGGCAACGTTGGCGTGGGTTCGCGTATCCAATCAGCTTGATACAAATCGATGTAACGTTCTTTGGTGTAAATGCCGTGTTCGGTAAGCAGCAGCGGTGCGGCGTATAACACCCGCAAAAAGAACCCTAAAATCCCTGCGTAACCCGTTGAAATGGTGTGATAACACCGGGCTTTGGGCGCGTTACGCGCAATGTCCAGCAATACAAACAGCGGCGTATGCATGGAACGAATCGTCCAAAAATATTCATTAAACGGTAAATCAGGGCAATGCATTGCGTATTCACGGGTTATGCGTTCCCATGCTTGCTTGCTGTAAAAGAAATCTTCTGCTCCCGTTCCAGCCATTGCACGTAATTGCTGAATAAACGGCTGTAACGTGCTTAACGTCAGTTGTTCACCAATGCGTTTGAATTGCGTGTGTAAATCTTCCACGGCTGCCAACCAGCGATGATTGCCCTCGCGGGGGTGTGGTTCGGCAAGCGTTAACCCCTGCATGAGAAAGTGCGCTTCAAAGTGGCAAACATTGGGGGGGAATGTGTAATGCTTTTCCGCATAAAAGCGCGGGTCAGCTCCAACGAAGATCAGGGCGAAACGGTATTGCGGCAAGCCTTGAATAAGCTGGTGTACCCATGTCGAAACACCGCCGCGTACATAGGGGTAAGTGCCTTCCAACAATAAACAAATGTCCGCTTGTTCGCCTGCAAGAAGGCGGGGAAATTCAGCATTCAACATAACAGCATGACTATGGTGATAAGTTATTGACAGGGTATAGCCAAAGTCATGCGCAGGAATATTTGAGAACCTACCAACGGCGTAAGCCAGATTACTCAGCGGCTAACTAATCGCGGGAAAGGTCTGAGGAAGGGTGCAAAATTGTGCCGCCACTTTGATCGCAGTGGTTAAGTTGTTGGCGGCTTGGGGGGATAGGTTCGTGCCTAATTCAAACGCATAGCCGCGAATGTGCAATACCTGCGTGGGGGGCGCATCCATGCCATACACTTGACGGAAAGCATGAAGCAAAGCGGCTGGGGTTTGTGCGTGGCTGGTGTAACTGCTGTCTTGTTGTGCGGTCAGTTTTTCCAAGACATACGGCGCGGCGCAACTCACGTCGGCATCCACGAACAGAATGCGTTCCCGCCCGACCAGATCGGTAATGTGTTCGACCTGTAATTGCATATCGGTTAAGCATTCGACGTGGGGCAGTTGCAGAGCCGCAATGGCTTCCTGCAACAATACGCCCAGTGCATCATCACCACGCCCCGGATTGCCGTAACCAAACAGCAAGATAGGCGCAACCTCAGGCACTTTCACACCCCATACTGCCGTCGATGTGTTTACTGACGCGGCTGAGTAATTGCCCCTCGTGACTCACTAATTCCACTTGCAACGGCATTTTGCCTAAAGCGTGAGTGGCGCACGATAAGCACGGGTCATACGCTCGCACGGCTACTTCCAGATGGTTAAGCAAGCCTTCGGTGATTTCCTGCCCGTCAAGGTAGTGATTGGCAACCGAACGCACCGATTCATTCATCGCATGGTTATTACTGGTGGTGGAAACAATCAGGTTGGCTTTTTCTACCAGCCCTTGTTCATCCACTTGGTAATGGTGGAACAGCGTGCCGCGCGGTGCTTCAATCACGCCGATACCTTCGCGGCGTTTTTCACCCGTTACCACCAAATCCGCGCTCATAATGTCGGGGTCATGCAACAATGCCTGAATCGCTTCGGCGCAATGCAACATTTCAATCATTCGCGCCCAGTGGAACGCCAGCGTGTCGTGTACATACGCGCCACCGCCAAAAGCACGGAAACGCACCCGCGC
>CAZJDN010000058.1:0-6927 GCA_964544775.1 uncultured Thiothrix sp. | reverse complement strand
CCAGCGTGTCGTGTACATACGCGCCACCGCCAAAAGCACGGAAACGCACCCGCGCAGCTTCTGCCAATGGGGTGGGAATGCTGTCGCACAGGTTCACCCGCGCTAACGGTCCAACGCGATACCAGCCGTTGTCTTTGCCAAGCGCGGTAAGGTAAGGGAATTTCATGTACGACCAGTTGCGCACTTCCTCACGAATCGCCGCGTTGTATTGGGTGTAATCAAACTGGTCGAAAATGTCACTGCCATCGGCACGTCTGGCGCGTAAGCCGCCGTGATACAGCTCCATTTCGCCTTGTGTACCGACCATGCCTAAGTAATTAGTGGGCATGGTGGCGAAAGCGTGGTTTTCGGGGTGTTGTAAGTGGATGGTTTCATTCAGCGTTACTGCATCCTGTGACCAGCGGATAATGTCGGCAACATCCACCAGTAAGGCTTTGCGTTCGTCATTACTCAGGGCTTTGTTCATGCCGCCGGGAACAGTTGCCGCACCGTGAATGCGCTTACCCGCAATTGCAGCAATCACTTGTTGCCCGTACTTGCGCAGTTTTACGCCTTTCAAACCAATGTCGGGGTAATCTTCCAGCACGCCGACGATATTGCGGTGTGCCATATCCGAGCCAAAGCCGAACAAAAAGTCTGGCGAAGACAGGTGGAAGAAATGCAGTGCGTGCGATTGCAAGACCTGCCCGAAATGGATTAATCGGCGTAACTTGGTGGCGGTTGGGGTTAATTCATCCACACCGACAATCTGGTCAACCGCTTTTGCCGCTGCTAGGTGGTGCGAAACGGGGCAAATACCGCACAACCGTTGCACAAAATACGGCACTTCGGTGTAGGGGCGACCTTGGATGAATTTTTCAAAGCCGCGAAATTCGACAATGTGTAAGCGTGCTTCCTGTACGTGGTTGTCGGCATCCAGCAGCAGGGTAATTTTGCCGTGCCCTTCCACCCGCGATACGGGGTCAATGGCAATGCGGCGTGATCCGTTGGTTTGATTATTTTCCATTTCCAGCCCCTCAATCGTAATGCAGCATGGCTTTCGGCAGGGAAGGTTCTTTTCCCGCCAATAAGTCGCTCAGAATGGCAAAAAACGCATCACCCGAAGGTGGGCAACCCGGCAGGTAGTAATCCACGCGCACCACTTCGTGCAGAGGGTGAACTTTGGATAACAACAACGGCAATTCAGGGTCAGACGGAATCATGGGGTTATCCACGCCCACGCCGTTTAAATAGGCTTCTGCCAAACATTCCTGCACCGTGTAATGGTTGCGCATCGCTGGCACGCCGCCGTTAATGGCGCACGCCCCGACCGCAATCAGGATGTTGCATTGCTGACGGAATTCGCGCAGGACGTGTACGTTTTCGGCATTACACAGTCCGCCTTCTACCAAACCAATGTCGCACGGCTGGCAATGTTTAATGTCAGTGAGGGGGGAACGGTCAAATTCGACGTGTTCCAGCAAGTCGACCAGCTGCTCATCCATGTCCAGAAACGACATGTGGCAACCGAAACAGCCTGCGAGTGAAGTGGTGGCAATCCGAATCTTACGCATCGTGATGCTCCGTTTTTTGTAAGCCGACGTGCGCGACATCGGCTTCAGTAACCGAATGCAGGTCGAAAGTACGCCGCCCAATCGGGATTTCATGCCCATGATTTTTCGGCAGAATCGCACCCACCGGACAAATGTGTGCGGCAGTATCCTCCAGCGTTAAATCGCTATCGCCGAGTTTACCGCTGGGGGAATTGACGATCAGGTGCGAAGCTGCCCCGCGTCCGCCAATTGCGAACACGTTTTTGCCATCCTGTTCGCGGCTGGCACGCACGCACAATTCGCACAATACGCAGCGGTCACGATCCAGCACCAGATCGGGGTGGGAAGCGTCGATTTCACGCAAGGGGTAAAACGGCGGGAAATGCCCATCCAACATGCCGAAATGGTAGCCCAAGGCTTGCAAAGTGCAGTCGCCCGTTTTGCTACAGGTTGGGCATAAATGGTTGCCTTCCACGAACAGCATTTGCACCAGCGTTTTGCGCACTTCTTGCAAAGCGGGGGTATTGTTGTCGACGTTCATGCCAGCCGTAGCGGGTAAGGTACACGCCGAAGCACTGCGTCCGTCCACTTCCACGGTACACAGTTTGCAACTGCCGTGCGGGGTTAGCCCCGGTTTGTGGCACAGGTGCGGGATGTAAATGCCCGCTGCTAATGCCGCATCCATAATGGTTTGTCCGGGCATAAAGCTGATGGCTTGCCCGTCAATAAACAAGGTATGACTCATGATAAATGCGCCTCTGCATCGTCGCGGTGGGTTAAATCGCGGGTCGTGGCAAGTGCCGCATCCAGATTAAAGAAGGGTTCGTAATCTTGATGCAGCAAACGTTCGGCATAAACTTGCGGGAATTTTTCCAGCAAATCCAGCAGCGGATTGGCGGCGGTTTGCCCCAGCCCACAATGCGAACGGCGTTTTACCAACTTACCCAGTCGCGCCATTTCTTCACGGTCATAAGTCGTACCATGTCCGGCGGCAATTTTATCGACGTACTTGCGCAACAACGGTGTTCCGACGCGGCAAGGCGTGCAAAATCCGCAGCTTTCGTGGGCAAAGAAATGGGTGAAATTGCGCACCACTGCCAGCAAATCGCGCTGTGCGCCATACACCATGATCGAGCCGCCTGTTGCAAGGTCTTCAAACGCCAGCTTGCGCCCGAATTCCGCCCGACTGACCAATGTGCCGGAAGGTCCACCGACTTGTACGGCTTGTGCATCCAATCCGCCACAGGTTTCCAGCAGGGTTTGCAAAGTAATGCCGAATGGGAATTCGTAAATACCGGGGGCGGTGCAATCGCCACTCACACTGAGCACTTTTGTACCTGCGGAGGCTGCTGTACCGTGATCACGAAACCATTGCCCGCCATGCACGGCAATGTGTGTCGCCGCCAACAAAGTTTCCACGTTATCGACTACGGTCGGTTGCCCGCGATAGCCGTGAGTCACGGGGAATGGGGGGCGCACTCGTGCCACACCGCGTTTTTGTTCCAGCGATTCGAGCAAGGAAGATTCTTCACCGCAGATGTACGCGCCTGCACCCAGCACAAGGCTAATGTCGAAAGTGAAATCAGGCTGCTGGAGGATGTTTTCCCCCAGCAAATTAGCGGTTCGCATTGCTGCAAGGGTGGCTTCCAAGGACGGTACGAGGTAACGGTATTCGCCGCGCAAATACAGGAAACCGTGCCGTGCATGGATGGCGTAGGCGCATAACGCCATGCCTTCAAACACTTGTTGCGCAAAGCGAGTGAGTAATACGCGATCTTTGAACGTGCCGGGTTCGCCTTCGTCGGCATTGCACACCACGTAATGTTCCGGCGCGTCGGCAGCGCGACACAATTGCCATTTCAGTGAGGTATTGAAACCCGCTCCGCCGCGTCCGCGCAAACCGGATTGCTTGATTTCTGCGAGTAATTGTTCCGCACCTGTTTGCAGCGCAGCACGTAAACCATCGCCAGCGGCTAATTCATCACTGAGTAATAAACCTGCGTGACGAATATTGTCTTGTACCGCAAACCATTCTTCCGCCCAGTTTTCCAGCGGTGTTTCGGCATTAATCAGTGCGGCAAGTTGCGGCAAATGTTGCGCGGTGAGTTTGGTTAACATGCGTCCATTCACCAAAGCCGCAGCACCTTGGTCGCACATGCCCACGCACGAAGTTTGGTCAATACTGACCACACCATCAGCGCGAGTCACACCGGGCGTTACCTTCAGCAAGGTGCATAACTGCTGCATGAGCGATAAATCGCCGCAACTCGTGCAATTACTGAACAAAATAGCGAAACGTCCGCGCGGGGTGCGGTGAAAAAAGCTGTAGAAATCAATTACCGCTTCGATTTGGCTGATGGGCAAACCCAGTTCAGCCGCCAGTGGGGCAATCGTTGCGGGGGGGATGTAGTGGTGATGATCCTGCAATTGGTGCAGACGGTGCAGCAAGTGATCAGCAGGTTGCTGCTTTGCTAGGGAGGGTAGAGGTTCTTTTTGCATAATATTTTTGCAACAGTGTTATTTTCTTTACGCTCAGTATAGCACTATTGCCGAAAATGCACGTTTCACGCTCAAATCACAGCGGCATTACCTGACCAGTGGTCATGCCTCAAGTGGAGCACCTTCCCTGTATGATCGTTACGTTTATCCCCTTGCGATGGGGCGGTTGGGGTCACGAATCCATTCGCTCCATGAGCCTGCGTAGAGTTTTGAGCCAGTAAGTCCGGCGATTTCCATTGCCAGTTGGTTGTGGCAAGCGGTTACACCAGAGCCGCAACTGTGTACTAGCGTGGTTAAGTCGTGTTCACCGATAATCGCTTGCCATTCGTGGCGCAATTGTGCGGGCGATTTGAACACGCCATTGTGTAGATTGTCGGTAAGTGGGCGGTTAATGGCATCGGGGATGCGCCCTGCAATCGGGTCGGTTGGTTCGACTTCGCCGCGATACCGTTCGGCAGCCCGTGCATCAATCACTTGCAACGCTGGATTGTTGAGCAGATCACCTGCTTCTACGGTGAAACTCATTTGCACTTGCGCTTGAAAATTTCCCGCTTGTGGTAATGCAGGTGTGGTGGTTTGTACCTCACCATTTTGTTGCAACCACGCCGGATAGCCACCGTCGAGTAATGCCACCGCGTTATGCCCTAACCAGCGCAACAACCACCAAGCGCGTCCTGCCATTGTGCCATTGCTGTCGTCGTACACCACGACTTGCGTGTGCGTATTCAAACCCAAACCTTGCAGTTTTGCGGTTAATTGCGCCACGTCGGGCAGTGGATGCCGCCCCGTTGTTGGGGTAATGGGGCTGGATAAGTCGTGATCCAAATGCAGGTAAAACGCGTTGGGAATGTGCCCTTGTGCATAGGCTGTTTCGCCGTAACTGGTATCAGCGAGCAGGAAACGGCAATCCAGAATCAACCAGTCCGCATTTGGTAACGCTTGTTTTAAGGTTTCGGCTTGAATAATCGTAGTGTGCATAAATGTCCTACAAGGTTAAGCAAACAGGTCGTGCGTAATGTTGTCGTACCAGCCTTGGGCGTAACGGGCTTCGCGCTTACGAGTTTCGAGGTCGGCATCTTTGGCGGAAACACCGCCAGCGTCTTTTACTGCCACAATGCTGGGTTTGCCTTCGTCGCTTTTCCCCACCGTGTAAACGGCAGTAACGGATATGCCGTATTCGCTACCCACCAAGCTGTAACACGTACTGGCAAGTACAGGGTCAAGGCTCGGCGCACCTTTGAGGCTGTTGACAATGGCGGCGGCGACCAGTTTACCTTGTGAATTGGCGGAATAGGCGGATTTTGGCATTGCTCCCGCCATGCTGGCATCACCAATCACGTAAATGTCTGGGTGCAAGCTGGATTCAAAAGTGGCGACATTTACCGGACTCCAGCCCGAAGCATTCGTTAACCCTGCGTCTTGCGCCAGTTTGCCTGCTTGTTGCGGTGGGATAATGTTGAGTACGTCGGCTTTGATTTTATCACCGAAAGCGGTAGTCACGGTTTTGCTGGCAGCATCCACTTTCACCACGCCTGCTTGTGCTTCTTTCCCACGCCATTCGATCAGGCTTTTGTCTGTACCGTAGCCGTAGAGTTTTTCCCAGCCTTGCATGAAAAGCTCTTGTTTGGAAAAGTTGGCTTTTTCATCCAAAATCAGTACCTTGGATTTTGGTTTGTACTTTTGTAAGTATTCCGCAATCAAACTAGCGCGTTCATACGGCCCAGGCGGACAACGAAACGGGTTTGCAGGGGCAGAAATGACGACCAAACCGCCGTCTGGCATGGCTGCGAGTTGGTTACGCAAGGTAGTCGTTTGTTCGCCTGCTTTCCACGCGTGCGGAATGGCATTGGCAACCGTTTCGGTATAGCCTTCGATGCTGCCCCATTTCATCTCCGTACCGGGGGAAACAATCAATTTGTCGTAAGTGAATTCGCCTTGTTGGGTGATTACTTTTTTCGCCGCAGGATCAATGTGGGTAACGCTATCAATCACAACGTTGATGCCTTGTTTGCGCAAACCGTCGTAGCCGAATTTAATGCTATCGAGTTCGCGCTTGCCTGCAATGACCACGTTACTCATGTAACAGGTGTAGTAGGCTTCATTGCGTTCAATCAGTGTTACTGCAAGGGTCGGGTCGAATTTGCGTAAGTAACGCGCTGCGGTTGCGCCGCCACTGCCGCCGCCAATGACTACCACTTTTGCCCCAGCACCCAAGGCTAAATAGGGGAAGCCGATCAAACCTAACGCACTCGCACCCGCGCTGAGTTTTAGAAATTGCCGCCGTGAAACTGGGGTCATGGTGTGTACTCCTTGCGTGCTACGGGTTACGGTTTTTTGGCGAAAACGCTGGCAATCAGTTTCAGCTCATCGTCGCTATAACCTTTGGCAATGCGTCCCATTAGGGTGGAAGGCATTGTTCCTTGCTTGAATGCTAGCAACATTTGCAGCAGCGCGGCTTGCTCGAACCCGGCAATACTGGGAATTGCGTCGCTTGTGCTTACGCCATTCGTTCCGTGGCAGGTTTCGCAATTACCGCTGAGTATTGTCGCACGCGAAACGCTGGTATCTTCCGCATTAACGCTATGGCACGCTACGCCCAACGCAATGGTAATAAGCAGGCGAGGAAAAAAGTGGTGCATCGGCTGATTCCTTGTAAGTCTTTGGAGGAATAGTGTGAACCATACAAACAACGAGTGCAGCAGGGCAATGACTAAAAGTCAAAATCTCCGCCATGAAGACGGAGATTGTTAGCGTGAATATTAAGCGCGACGGCTGAGGTGTTTTATCACAGAAGTCAGTACGTCGATTTCATCAAAGGTGTTGTAAAACGCCAATGACGGGCGCACGGTGGCTTCCAAACCAAAACGCCGTAAGATGGGTTGGGCGCAATGGTGTC
>CAZJDN010000057.1:0-13039 GCA_964544775.1 uncultured Thiothrix sp. | reverse complement strand
GTTGCCGTGCCGAATGATCCGGCATTAGTGCAAGAAATCCTTGCCCTAGCGCAATTAACAGGCGATACGCGGGTCAACGTAAGTGGGTTAGAAACCGATTTACACACGGCTTTATTGCAACAGCGGGAATTAACCAGTGTTACGCGCCGCCAGTTACAAACTTACGCCCAAGCCATTGCGCACCCCGAATTACAAGCAGCGGCGGAAGATAAAACTGCCCTGAAAGATTGGCTGTACGCAGCAGACTGGGCGGACGTATTGCGCGAATTTCCCAGCCATTTAACCGCACAAGCCTTGGTTGATTTGCTACGCCCGTTGCAACCGCGCCAGTATTCGATTGCCTCCAGTTTGGCTGCACACCCTGACGAAGTGCATTTGCTGGTGAAACGGGTGGAATACGCTTTCCAAGGGCGCGTACATTTGGGGACGGCTTCCAACGGTTTGGCACGCTTGCAAGCGGGGGATACGGTTGCGGTGCATGTAAAACCCAACGCGCATTTCAAATTGCCCGAAGACCCACAAACCAAGGTCATTATGATTGGCGCAGGTACGGGAGTTGCGCCGTTTCGCAGTTTCTTGTTTGAACGCGATGCGCAAGGGATTCAGGGCAATACGTGGTTATTCTTCGGCGAACAACGTTTCCAAACCGATTTCTTGTATCAAACCGAATGGCAACAATTATTGAAATCCGGCACGTTGGAACGCATGAGCGTGGCGTTTTCGCGGGATCAAGCACAAAAGATTTACGTGCAACACCGTTTGGTGGAAGCCGCAGCGGATGTGTATCAATGGTTGGAAGCAGGCGCACACCTTTACGTGTGTGGCGACATGAACCGCATGGCAAAAGACGTGCATCAAGCCTTGATTGAAGTGGTAACAAGCCAAAGCGGTAAAACAGCGGAAGAAGCCAGCGCGTGGTTAGAACAATTGATCGCGGATAAACGTTACCAACGCGACGTGTATTAAGTTGGTGCTGAAACTGACCTGCGCGTGCATTCGCGCAGGCTTGTTTTTGTAAGGTTAACCCGAAATGTAGCGGTGCAATTCATCAATCATGGAACGTTGTTCGTCAATCACTTGATTAACCACGTCACCAATGGAAATAATCCCAATCAGCCCATTTTCCGCATTCACAATAGGCAAATGGCGGATATGCTTGCTGCTCATGATTGCCATACAGTCATCAATGCGGTTTTCTAAGCGCATGGTAATGACCCCTGCCGTCATAATTTCTTGCACTTGCGTCTCTTTTGAACTTTTGTCTTTCAAAACGACTTTGCGAGCGTAATCACGTTCCGAAATAATGCCCACCAATTTCCCATCTCTTACCACGGGCAATGCACTCAAACAATGTTTTGCTAACAGCGTCAGTGCGTGAAACACGGTATCTTCAGGGTCAATGGTTACCAGTGTTTGGTTTGCGGTGTTTAAGAATTGTTGGATCGTTTTCATCGTTCCTCCTTTTTACTTTGAAGTATTATCGGGTACACCCTACTTTCCGTCTCCCTCCCTGCATTCTATACGATGTGACTCCAGTGTACAGATGGGATAGCGTAGTGCTGCGTAAATAGTAGTGAAGTTTTCAGCCGCTAGCATTACCGATCATAAAAGAGTTCACGGTTTTTGGGATACTACCCACTAAACTGGTCGGACTTTAGCGTTCCTGCTATGCTGCTGACACGCCCCCATGCTGAGGTTCGCCGATGAGATTTGCTACCTTTAACCTGTATCAGTTTGTCGCCAGTGGTTTTTACTGGCATAGCCGCGACGAACACAGCACTTACACCCCTGCCGAATGGGAACAAAAACAGCATTGGGTTAGCAACCGTTTGCAGGAAATGGCAGCGGATGTGGTGGGGTTTCAAGAGGTTTTTAGCGTGACGGCATTGCAAACCTTGTGTGCGGCGGTGGGCTACCCGCATTTTGTAACGGTGGATACGCCGCGCTGTCATGCTGAACAAGCGGATGTATTTCACACTTCCGTGGTGGCGTTGGCTTCGCGCTTTCCCGTCGTGGCGGTGCATCCGCTGGAAATCGCCGCTGATTTGCACCACGAATTACCCATTCCCAACGATTTTTGTTTTAGCCGTCGCCCGATTTGTGCTGAGGTGGAAATGCCCGATTTGGGGCGGGTAACGGTGTACGTTTTACACCTGAAATCGAAACGCCAAGCCAGCAGCGGTGTGCAATACGAGGCAAGCGTGGACTGGCAGCAACGGGTACGTGATACCTTGCGCCAACGTTCACGCGGAACGATTGCGACCTTGTTACAACGCGGTTTGGAAGCAACGCTGGTCTACCACGCTGTTAGCCAACGCTTGGCAGAAAATCCGCAGCAAGCCATCGTGGTAATGGGCGACTTTAACGACGAGCAGGATTCCTTGCCGCTGGAAGTGCTGACCATGCAGGAACGTATTCATTTCCTTGGTAACGTGGCAGAAGAAAATTGGCCGCAAGGGGTCAAACTGTATTTCAATGATTACCGTTTGGCGGATACGTTTCGGCTAGCACCCAATATGCGCCAACGGGTCAGACCGTTTACCCACTTGCACCGTGGGCGCGGCAATGTGTTGGATTACATCCTTGTTTCCAATGCCTTAAACCCGAAAAATGCCAACGCACTGGCGGAAGTCAGCGATTACGCTGTGTGGAATCAGCACCTTGCAGAAGATGGGGTAGAAAATCGCTTGCAATCGGATCACGGGCAAGTGTGCGTGGAATTCCTGCCCTGCGCGATTCCTGCCGAATTGAGCCGCTTCCACCAAAAACCTGCGCACACGATTACCAACGCGGCGGACATTGCCACCCGACAAGATTTTGTCGAATACGCAGGCGGCATTTACCAATCCCCATTGCATTTCAAACAATGGCAAAGCGAAGATAAATGGAAAAATTTCTGGGCGTTTTTCTTTGATACCGAACACGGCTGGGTTACGTCGATTTACGGCACACTGCCTGTCAGCGAGTTGTACCAAAAGCAACGCCACAGCATTGAACACATTATTCCGCGTGATTTCCTTGACCGTTATTTGGCGCAAAAAGGCGTGCCACGTCATGTGCGTTATGGTGCGACGGTCAACCCGTTTAACTTTGCCCCGTCGGAGCGCGGTTTAAACGCCAAGCGTTCTAATTTCCCGTTTGATTTTAGCGATGAACGCCTTATCCGCCCCACGCAATTGGAATTGCACCCTGAAAATTATTCCGGTTTCAACGCCAATCACGAATGGGTCATTCCTTCACGTAACCGTGGCGACATTGCTCGCGCCATTTTGTATATGTTGCTGATTTACGAAATTGACGAGCTTTACAACCAGCACCTCAGTACGCTGACTCATTGGGCGAAAATCGACAGCCCTAGCGCGTGGGAATTGGCTTACAACAACTGGATTTACACCCGCCTTGGGATTCGTAACCCGTTTATTGATTCGCCTGAAAACGCGCTGTATTTACTCGACAACAAACCCTTGATGCAATCGCTGGAAGTGCGCTAAACAAGGCTTGCTGCTACACTCCAGCCTCCCTGTCAGTCAAGCGTAACGAGCAATGAGCAAAGAACAACAACACACTCCCATGATGCAGCAATACTTCAAAATCAAGGCGGAGTACCCTGATATTTTGCTGTTTTACCGCATGGGGGATTTCTACGAATTGTTCATGGAAGATGCGAAAAAAGCCGCTGCTTTGTTGGATATTACCCTCACGGCTCGCGGCTCTTCCGCAGGTGAACCGATTCCAATGGCAGGCGTGCCCTACCATGCGGTGGAACAATACCTTGCCAAATTGCTCAAGGCGGGGGAATCGGTGGCGATTTGCGAACAAATTGGTGATCCGGCGAAATCCAAAGGTCCGGTAGAACGCAAAATTACCCGCTTACTCACCCCCGGCACAGTCACTGACGATTACTTGTTGGATGATCGCCGCGATAATTTACTGTTGGCGATTTTCCGAGTTGCACAGCCTTCCAATGCTGCGGGTGGGCATTACGGTATTGCCGCGATTGACTTGAGTACGGGGCGTTTTACGGTACAAGAAGCCGATTCTGACACCACGCTTTACAATGAAATTGAACGCTTACAACCCGCTGAAATCCTGCACGACGAAGACTGGAAACCCAGTTTCACCCGCAACCGTATTTCTACCCCACGTCCGGCATGGCATTTCGATTTTGATACCGCTCAACGTTTGCTGCTGCGTCAATTCGGAGTACACGATTTAAGCGGTTTCGGCTGTAACCATTTGCCACACGCAATTGCAGCGGCGGGAGCATTGCTCAATTACGTGCAAGAAACGCAGCGTACTGCCCTGCCCCACATCAATAGCTTGACGGTGGAATTAAGCGACGAAGGCATTATTCTCGATGCTGCCAGCCGCCGTAATCTGGAGCTGGAAAGCAGCCTGAGCGGGGAACACAAAAACACCCTGATTTCAGTGATCGACAAAACCGCTACCAGCATGGGCAGCCGCTTGTTACGCCGTTGGTTAAATAAACCGCTGCGCGACCGTTTTACTTTGCGCCATCGTCACCAAGCCGTTGGCGCATTGCTAGATCAATACCGCTTTGAAACCTTGCATGATACGTTGCGCGGAATCGGCGATATTGAACGCATCGCCAGTCGCATTGCATTAGGCACGGCTCGCCCCCGCGACTTGTCGACGTTACGCAATTCGCTACACGTTTTGCCGCAAGTGCACCATTGGATTGGGGAAGTGGACAATCCGCACATTCAGCATTTGCAAAGCCAGATCAGTGCCCACGATGAATTACGCCAATTACTGGATGCGGCAATTATCGACAACCCGCCCGTAGTAATTCGGGATGGTGGGGTAATTGCCACGGGTTTCGATGCAGAACTGGATGAATTACGCAACTTAAGCGAAAACGCCGATCAATACCTGTTGGATTTGGAAGCGCGGGAAAAGGTCCGCACGGGTATCGATAAACTCAAAGTGGCTTACAATCGCGTACACGGGTATTACGTGGAAATTCCGCAAAGCCAGTTAAGTCGCATTCCCGCCGATTATATCCGTCGCCAAACCCTCAAAGGGGTAGAACGTTTCATTTTGCCCGAATTGAAAAAGTTTGAAGACAAGGTACTGTCTGCACGAGAGCGGGCACTGGCACGCGAAAAAGCCATTTACGATGAATTGCTGCAAATGCTCGCGCAACACCTGATTCCCCTGCGGCAAAGTGCGCAAGCGATTGCGGAACTGGACGTGCTGAACAATTT
The DNA here is from genome assembly GCA_964544775.1 of uncultured Thiothrix sp. Lineage (GTDB taxonomy): Bacteria > Pseudomonadota > Gammaproteobacteria > Thiotrichales > Thiotrichaceae > Thiothrix. The sequence goes on along the minus strand of CAZJDN010000057.1, from coordinate 7,811 downwards.
CGCCGAACGCGCCAATACCTTGAATTACCATTGCCCCGCCTTGGTCGAAGGTGCTGGCATTCAAATCGAAAGTGGACGGCATTCGGTAGTTGAACGCACCTTGGATACCCCCTTCGTCCCCAACGATTTATTCATGGATTCGCGCCGCCGCATGTTAATGATTACCGGACCGAATATGGGCGGTAAATCGACCTACATGCGGCAAATTGCCTTGATTGTATTGCTGGCGCACATTGGCAGTTACGTCCCCGCACAAAGCGCACGCATTGGTAACATTGACCGCATTTTCACCCGCATTGGCGCACACGACGATTTGAGCACGGGGCGTTCCACGTTTATGGTGGAAATGACCGAAGCCGCCAACATCCTCAACAATGCCACCGCGCACAGTTTGGTACTGATGGATGAAATCGGGCGCGGTACAAGCACTTTCGACGGTTTATCGCTGGCATGGGCATTTGCCGAATTTTTAGCACGGGAACGCAAAGCCTTTACCCTGTTTGCTACCCACTATTTCGAGCTAACGTCACTTGCCGAGCAAATCAGCACCATCGCCAACGTACACATTGACGCGGTAGAACACGGCGACAAAATCGTATTTTTGCACGCGGTCAAAGACGGCCCTGCCAACCAAAGCTACGGCTTACAAGTCGCGCAATTGGCTGGTGTACCGAAAAGTGTGATTGCCCAAGCGAAAAAGAAATTGGTTTCACTGGAAAAACACAGCCAACAAGCCCCACAAGCAGGACAAACCTTACCGCTACTATTCAATACGGCTGCCGAACCCAAGGACGAAACCGCCACAAAAGTTAAAGCCGCTTTGCAAGCCATTGACCCCGATGAACTCACCCCACGCCAAGCGTTGGAGGAACTTTACCGTTTACGCAAACTGTGCAAGGCTTAAACCCCTTGCCCAGTCAGCACAATGCGAACTGTTTGTAACAGGATTTTCACATCCAACCACACACTTTGATGTTTGATGTAATACAAATCGTGGCGGTGCTTTTGCATAGCATCTGCCACCGACGCGCCGTAACCGTAACGCACTTGCGCTAACCCCGTCACCCCCGGTTTCACCCAATGACGAAAGCGGTAATAGGGTACGTGTTGTTCCAAATCCCGAATGAATACTTCACGCTCTGGACGCGGCCCTACTAATGCCATTTCCCCACGCAACACATTCAACAATTGCGGCAATTCATCAATGCGGGTTTTGCGTAAAATCGCCCCCACACGGGTAATGCGCGCATCATTTTTGGATGCCCATTGCGCCCCATCTTTTTCTGCATCCTCACACATGGAGCGAAACTTAATAATATCAAATTCCTTATTAAACAAACCTGTACGTTTTTGCCGAAAAAAGATTGAACCCGCTGACTCGCATTTAATCGCTAACGCGGCTAATACCCACAACGGCAAGGTAATGAGCAATAACAAGCCAGCTAATACACGATCCAGTACGGGCTTCACCCTACCGGATTGCTGCACATATTGCGCCCAGTCATTATCAGCAAGGTAATCACTGTCCAATAAGGTGACTTCCACTTGTTGCGTGCGACGTTCCAAATAATCCAGCAGCGGCTCGACATGCCCACCGGATTGCGCCATTTGCTGTAAAAACGCGGTTTGTCGCTCATTTAAAGCACGCGGACGGTAAACGCAAAAACAGCACCCGCTGGGTTCGCGCACAGTATATTGATTGAGGGTAAAAAGTATTCCCGCGTGACGTAATGCATCACGCACTCGTGTAACTTCACCTTCGGGCGCGTACACATGGATTAACCCTGTTTTGTTTATTGCTACCGGAGAAGTGAAGATACTCGCTTCATCTTGGAATAAGGCGGTATTCGCCACACCAAGGGCTGCATTGTTGTTAGACATAAGCACGCTCTCGCTTTTCTATCTTCTGATAAGTCAGGAAGTGGACACTCACTGATCCCTGTTGAAGATACTTTGCTACGCGCGTGGCAATTGCTCAATGCAACACCTTATAGCCGTTGTTTTTTCACAGATGAAATGCGCTGTTAGGCGTAAAGAGTTTCAATAATGCATCATTTTAGACATGCCACCCATGACTGGCAGCATAATAGAAAGCACGATCAGGGTAACAATTCCCCCCATGAATAAAATCAACCCCGGCTCTAACATACTGAGTAAAGCAGCTAATTTTGCTTGGGTTTCGCGCTCTTGTTGTACTGCTGCGCGTTCGAGCATGGCATCCAATTTGCCACTGCCTTCACCGCTGGCAATCAAATACACCATCATGGGCGGAAAATATCCCGAACGTTCCAAGGCTTTGTGAATAGGCGTTCCTTCCCGTACCCGTTCCGCCGCCTCTAACACCGCTTGGCGCATAGGAATATTGATTACCACATCCGCCGAAATACGCATGGCATCCAATACCGGAACGCCACTGCTATTCAAGATACTGAAAGTACGCGCAAAGTGTTCGGTATTAATGCCACGGACAATCCGCCCCACAATCGGTAAACGCAGTAAAAAACGGTGGTAACGCTGCTTCCACAAGGGGCGACGCAATAACCACAACGTTCCAAACACCGCTGCGACGAGCGCAATTAATAACACCAGCCCGTAATCACGTAAGAAATCGCTGCTTGCAATCAAGCCGCGCGTCAGCCACGGTAATTCCAAGGGGTTGCCTTCGGCATCTTGCAAGCTGGCAAAAGCACTTACCACTTTGGGTACAACAAAACGCAGTAACGCCGTCACCACCCCAATCGCCACAAACAGTAACACCAACGGATAAGTCAAAGCAGCAATCACTTTTTGCTGCCCGTGTTGGCGGTTTTCGGTGTAATCGGCTAAACGTTCTAAAACTTCCGACAAATGCCCTGACTGTTCCCCCGCTCCCACGGTAGCACGGTATAACACAGGAAAAGCACTAGGGAATAACGCCAAAGCATTGGCAAGCGAATGCCCTTCCATGACCCGTGCGCGAATCGCGGAGAAAATACGGCGAGCGGAATTGCCTTCCGTTTGCCGCACCACCGCGCTTAATGCTTCTTCCACAGGTGAACCCGCCCGAACCAACGTCGCCAACTGGCGTGTCATCAACGCTAAGTCGGCAGGGCTTAAACGCCCCCCACGAAACAAGGAACGTCCTTCGGATTTCTTTTGCTTTTGCGCGACTTCATTGACCTCCAACGGCGTGAGTTCGCGGTTGCGTAATAACTGACGCACTTGGCGCGGCGTATCCGCTTCCAAAATACCACGTTCTTCTTTGCCTGCTGCATTCAGGGCAAGGTATTCAAACGCTGGCACTAACGATCCTCCCGTGTAACGCGCAAGATTTCATCGAGGGAGGTTTTCCCTTCCAACACCAACCGAATCCCATCATCACGCAGGGTCGGTGAGGATTGGTGCACGTATTCCCCCATCTGGATTTCACTGGCGCAATCGTGAATCATTTGCCGCAAGTGGTCGTCGATTTCCACTAATTCGTAAATCCCCATCCGCCCCACAAAACCCGTGTGATTACAAACAGGGCAACCAACAGGGCGAAACGGTGACATACCTTGCAAATCGTCTTCCGTACTTAAATGCTTGCGCAGGAAATCGCGTTCTGTTTTGTCAGGTAAAATAGGTGCTTTGCACGCAGGGCATAACACCCGCACCAACCGTTGTGCTAATACTCCCAACAAACTCGATGACAGTAAATACGGCTCAACTCCCATATCCCGCAAGCGCGTTACTGCCCCAATCGCGGTATTGGTATGCAAGGTGGAAAAAACTAAGTGCCCGGTCAAACTGGCTTGCACGGCAATTTCGGCGGTTTCAAGGTCACGGATTTCACCCACCATCACTACATCGGGGTCTTGCCGCAAAATGGCCCGTAAGCCGCGTGCAAACGTCATGTCAACTTTGCTATTGACTTGTGTTTGCCCAATGCCATCGATGTAATATTCAATCGGGTCTTCGACCGTGAGAATGTTGCGCCGTTGATCATTTAAGCGGGTTAACGCGGCGTACAAGGTAGTGGTTTTCCCCGAACCTGTCGGACCTGTTACCAAGATAATCCCGTGCGGTTTTTCAATCAGGGCTTGTAAACGTGCATGAATCGCTTCATCCATGCCCAAATGCGAAAGGTTTAGCCGCCCTGCTTGCTTATCCAATAAACGCAATACCACCCGTTCGGTATGCCCCGACGGTAAGGTGGAAACCCGCACGTCCACCGCACGCCCCGCAATGCGTAAGGATATGCGCCCGTCTTGCGGCAAACGCTTTTCCGCAATGTCTAAACGTGCCATAACCTTGACCCGCGAAATAATGACCGAAGCCAGTTTGCGCGGCGGCTCAATGATTTCACGCAATACCCCGTCTACCCGCATCCGTACTGACATGCGGCTTTCAAAGGTTTCAATGTGAATGTCGGAAGCGTTTTCTTTCACCGCCTGCGTTAGCAATGCATTGATTAGCTTGATAATGGGCGCGTCATCTTGCGATTCCAGTAAGTCTTCCGGCTCGGCTAATGAACCCGCGATGTCCTGTAAGTCCACTTCATCGCCAAGGTCTTGAATCATTGACGCAGCCCCCGCTTGGCTGCGGTCATAATGCGCGGCTAACAAACGATCAAAGGTTTCGGCATCAACCGTGTGAAAATGTAACGCGCCGGAGACAAAACGCTGTACTTCCACCAATGCCAGCGGCGTTACACCCAAGCGGCATTGCACGTTTACCCCATCATTACCGTTTTGCAGCAATACACCGTGGCGTTTGGCGAAACTGTAGGGCAAATCTTTTAGTGGGCTAGTCTGAATTTCACTCATAAGGAACTGTTGCAGAAGGGGTCAACAGGGTTGCATTGCCCCGAACCGGAGTTAACACGCGCGGGTTTAGCAACAGGTACTGTGGTCGGCGGTAACGTATGCAAATCATCCGCCGAACCAGAACCCGTTACTTTACTCATATCGGCAGGCAAGCTAGTTGCTTTTTCACGCAATGAGCCGCGCTGCGTTACATTACTTAAGCGTTGTTGCTGCTGTAAGGTTTGGTATTTATGCCGTGTATAGGCATCCGCCGATTGCCCGTCGGGTAAAATGACGGGGTGGATAAAGACCATGAGGTTGTTTTTGGTTTTGCTAGTGGTATTACTGCGGAAAATGCCGCCTAACACGGGAATATCCCCCAGCACAGGCACTTTGCTGTCACTGTCGCGGTAACTGTCTTCAATCAAACCGCCCAACACCAAGATTTGCCCATCTTCCACCATTACATTGGTAGCAATTCGGCGTTTATTGGTGATCAAGTCGGCAGCCCCTGCACTGCTAGAAGCAACGTTGGAACTTTCTTGCTCGATTTTCAGGTTAACCGTTTCCCCCCTATTGATTTGCGGGGTAATTTTAAAGGTTAAACCCACGTCTTTACGTTCAATAGTGGTAAATGGGTTGGTGGTGTCGCTGGAACTACTGGTACTTTTACCTGTGATAAAGGGAACTTCCTGCCCCACCGTAATTTCGGCGGCTTCGTTATCCATCGTCACCAACGTCGGCGTGGATAAAATATTGGTCGCGGCATCGCCTTTGAGGGCTTCCATAATTAAGCCGAAACTTTCATCCCCTGCACCAAAGACCAAACCACCCGGAATCGCCGTGGACGTACCTTTTGCTAACCCGACTAAAGAATTCACCCCGCCATTGCCAAAGTTGCTAATGCCAATCGGCCCTGAACCGCCGTTGCTTGTACCATTGGCTAACAAAGTTGCACCCAATTGGTTGGTTAAATCGGTTGAAACTTCAGCAATAACCGCTTCCACCAATACTTGGGCGCGACGACGATCCAGTTGTGCGATAACTTTCATCATATTTTGCTGCAATACAGGGGGACCACTGATAATGATGGAGTTACTGGATTTATCCGCTAATACCGTTACCCCACCACTTTGCGCACTGCTAGGCATAGCCGCAGGTGTCGCTACCCCACCCGCTGCGGCGGCGGCTGTTTTAGCCGTTGTCCCCGATTGTTGCTGCAAAGCGGGGGAAACACCATTGAGCACCGCCACAACATCTTCCGCTTTGGCGTAACGCAAAGCGATTACTTTGGTATCACCTTCGGTAGCGCGTTGCACATCTAACTTTTCAATCGCTTTCTTAAACCGTTCGCGGGTTTGTTTGTCGCCGGAAACCAATACGCTGTTAGTACGCTCGTCAGCCGATACTTTACCCGTTGCTGGCAATGCACCATCCCCCGCTGTACCGGGAGTCATTAAACCTTGCAAAGTAGCCGCGACTTGGGAAGCCACCGCGTATTGCAATGCCACTAATTCAAAATCGTCATTGTTTGGGTTATCAATGCTTTCCGCGAGGGAACGTAACCGCGCGACGTTTTGCGCCCGCCCCGTAATCACCACCGAGTTACTGGATTGGTTGGGTTGAATGCGTGTTTCGCCCTGCCCTGCCAGCGGTGTCAGGGTTTGTAATGCCGTGGCGACGGGAATGTAATTGAGCTTGATGACTTCCGTTACCGTTTGGTCGGAATCGCTTTCCCCCGCATCTTTAACCAGTGGCGCAACCTGTGAACGCGCTTTGCCTGCTGGCACGATTTTAATCAGATCACCCGTTTCTACGGCATCAAAGTTGTGCACCTGCAATACGGATAAAAAGGCTTCGTACAAATCGGATTTGTCTAAGCCACTGCCCGATACAAAGGTAATTTTACCGTGCACTTGCGGATCAACGATAAAATTCTTTCCCGTTTCTTTCGCAACAATATCAACCATTTGGCGAATATCCACATCTTGTAAATTGATGCGGGGCGAATCTTCTGCGTTTAGCGTTCCTGCGGCGGTCAGTAGACACAGTGAGGAAGCCAACAACAGGCTGGAAAGCGTATCCTTGAGTAACTTATTGCTCGATTTCATGCCGATGCGATTCTAGGTGAGGTGGAATGCGTGGATTCTAGCACTCTCGCAGCGGGATAGTAACACCACGATAGTAGAGTAAATCTTTAAATTAGTGCCGCTTGGCAAGGTTTATTGGTAATAAAATATTTAATTGCGCTTGCTTATATAACTTTCATGCTCTAATTAAGTGCATTGTTGCCAGATTAAAATTGGATGAAAGGTATTCCATTTTTTTCGGGAATGTTTTTCTTTTGCCAGCAATATCCCTTAGAATGCGCAGCTTTTTAAGCGATAAGAATCTAAATACCATGTACGCAATAAAACCCCGCCTAAATGATCAACCGCTTGTGCCTGTTTTAATCGGTAATTGCGGTTACGCACTCAATGCTGACAGAGTACGTATCACCCTTGAACAAATCCTTAACCCCCGTTCTGCGGGTGACATTAGCGGTACATTAGTGGTGGAACTGTGGGCATTGCATCAGCCGTACCACGGTGGCTATTTTGAGGGTATCCCGTTGGCTGGCTTGCCGATTGGTGTCGTGTTCGGGCAACATGCATTGAATCAATGCGTGTATGACCTCGCCTTTCAAGAACCGCCACCGGGAACATGGTACATCACGCTCATGCTGCGTGAATGGACAGCCGTGGGCTATGTCACACGCGATTTTCGCACTTTTAACACCCCTTATACCGTTACATGGAGCCCATTATTAATTGACGGCGGCAATGCAAAACCTGTTCCTGAAACAAAACCAACCGCGATTGCCGTACCTGCTACACCATCAGTCAAGGTAAACAAACTGGCATTAAACCAAGCAACTGTCAGTGAAATCGCCGCTATTAAAGGTATATCAGCCAAACTTGCAACGGCTATTGCAGCGGCTCGCCCGTTTAAATCCTTTAATGAAATTAAAAAAGTAAAAGGCGTAGGCACAAAGCTACTAGAAAA
>CAZJDN010000056.1:7999-13185 GCA_964544775.1 uncultured Thiothrix sp. | reverse complement strand
AAATGCAATCACGATGGTAATCAGATGGAAATGAACCAGTGTGCTGCTGATGATTATGCTGCTGCGGACAAGAAGTTGAACGCAACATGGAAAAAGCTCATGGAAAAGTTCAAAAACGATAAAACAGCGATAGCGAAGCTGAAAGCAGCACAAAAGGCATGGATTGCATTCCGTGATGCTGAAGTTGATGCCATGTTTGCGTGCGACGAAGGGGATGTGAGCGTGTGTTGGGGAAACATGTACCCCATGTTATTCAATAGTGAATTGCAATCAATGACAGAAACACGGACTGAGCGTTTGCAAAAATACATCGATCAAGGTTTAGGTGAGCCGATGGGTAACTAAACTGACCCAAAAAAGCCCCTCGCGGGGCTTTTTTATTACGCCGTAATGCTTTGTTGATGTTGGAACAGATTGTCAGGGTCGTATTTACGTTTAATGTCTTGTAAACGTGGGTAGTTTGCACCGTAGTAAGCCGTTTCCCAATTTTTAATTTCAATATCAGGGTAGTTTTGGTAATGAGCTTTTACGCCACCAGCAGCAAAAATACCTTGAATGTCTCGCACAATTTGTTCTGCGGTTTGTGTTTGGCTGGATTTATCGTAATACGTTTGTAATTCACCCAAGAACGCGAATTTACGGTGGGGGTAAGCAGCACTGCTTTCCAATGCAGGGTTATTGATTGCACCGCCTAAGGTATTAATTTGTAACAGCGTGGTCATTTTGGCATCGGCAATTTTTTTGCAGATGGTGGGTAATAGAGCTTTTATATCCTTAAAGTCGGCATAATAACCCGCTGAAACGTTTTTAAAATAAATGGGGTCAGTTGTACCTTTGTAGCGTTGAATTCCTGTGAGGAAATGGTCTTTGCGGGGAGTCATGGTTTCTGTTGCTCCAACCTTTAATTGCGCCAAAATGGTCTTCAATTCTGCGCTGGGATTGGTTGCAATGTCAGTTAATATAATCGTTAAATGTTTACCGTTTAATACCCACGAAGAATAAGCACTGTTGGGTAAGGTTTTCATTAACCCAAACCACCGTTCGGCTAATTTAGTTGCGGTATCAGCCGTTAAATTGCGGTATTTGTAACGGTAACTGTTGAAAAATGCAGGAGCAGGGTGAGTTTTAAATTCGAGTTCAGTAACAATGCCAAAATTGCCATTACCGCCACCTTTGCACGCCCACAATAAATCGGGTTCATCTTTGGAATCGTGGACATTACCCTTGCCATCAACGAGGCGTACCCGTTGCAAACTGTCGCAAGTTAAGCCGAGTTGACGGGCAAAAAAGCCATAACCGCCCCCCAAACTCAAGCCAGCAACGCCCACGCCTGCGCACGATCCAGCAGGAATCAATCGCCCAAATTGATTGAGGTATTCGTATACACCGCCGAGTTTTGCCCCCGGTTGTATCAATAAGGTCTTACTGGCTGGGTCGTATTTCGGTTTATTCATGCCAGATAAGTCGATCATCAAGCCACCCTCATTGGTGGAGAAGCCTTCAAAACTGTGTCCACCACTTTTTACCGCAATGGGTAATTTAGCGGTATGGGCGAAAGCAATGGCTTCTTGCACACCTTTTTCATTAGCACAAACTGCTACGTATTTGGGCATAGCGGTAATGCGCTTGTTGAAAATCTGACGGTGTTGCAGGTAATCCGCATCGCTACGTTGTAAAAAACGCACGTTGTTACTGGTTGTGGGGATGCTGCCATCTGCGCTGGCTTCGAGGGGAAGGTAAAAGGCGGGAATGCTTGCCGCCATAACAAGCGAATCGAGCAAAAATTTACGGCGTTCTGGATTCGGTGGTGTGGTCATTGGTGATACTCCCTGTGCATTGTATTTCGGTATGGTAGAAGGAATCAGCGTGCCTGATTCCTTTTGGGGGAATACACCAGTGCGTTTATTTGTTTTTCAACAAATCACGAATTTCACCCAGTAAAACGACATCCGCAGGGGGCGCGGCAGGGGCTTCTGGTGCTGCTTCCTCCTGACGTTTTAACTTATTCATCGCTTTAATCGCAATGAAAATCGCGAGAGCAATCACAATAAAATCAAATACGGTTTGTAAAAATACGCCGTATTTCAGCAATACCGCTGGGGCTTCGCCTTGTGCTTGTTTTAATACCAGAGAAAGGTCAGTGAAATTGACACCGCCAACCAGTAAACCAAGGAGAGGTGTGACGACATCGGCAACGAACGACGAGACAATTTTGCCAAATGCGCCGCCAATGATGACACCCACTGCTAAATCAACCACATTGCCTTTCATGGCAAATTCTTTGAACTCACTCATAAAGCTCATAATTACGCTCCGTTTTCTTCCATAAAAACTTGTGCAAACAGCACAGGCTAACTTTAGTGCGTAGCGGGATTTTTGCAGCAATAAATACCCCAAGTGTTATTTATTCCCGATTAGCGAGACTTACAAAATGGCACTGCGTTTAATGTCGAGGTAATGATTAATCAAATGGACGGAAAGTTCCGGCGGGGTAACATCAAGGCAACGGATACCCGTAGCACGAATACGTTCCAACGTTGTTTCGCGGCTATGCAAATAATGCTGTACAGCAGCTTTATTCAGCGCGTCTTCTACATTGTCGACAGTTGTGTCCCTTGCGTTATCAATGGCTTGTTCGCGCATACTCGCTAATAGCACCAGATGCCGTTTGCGCAAAATATGCAAGGCAGGTAATAAATCGTCGGTATCTTCGTCGCGTAAATTGGTGAGCAAGATAATAAGGGCGCGTTTTTTCTGCCGTACCAATAATTCGGTAGCGGCTTGAGCGTAATCTGGTGCTTGGGTAGTAGGTTGTAAATCGTACAGTGCGTTGAGCATGTGTTGTACATTGTGCTGCCCTTTTTGTGCTGGCAACCAACGACTTACCCCCGCAAAACTGCCTAAACCAACCCCATCACCTTGGCGTAAAGCGACATACGTTAACAGTAAAATGGCGTTTAAGGTGTGGTCGAAGTGTGACAGCGCGTCATCTTGCGCCATCATGCGGTGTCCACAATCCAGCATGAAAATGATTTCTTGGTCGCGTTCATCCTGATATTCGCGGGAAATGGCTTTGTGCATTCGCGCACTCGCTTTCCAGTCGATTTGCCGCAAACTGTCGCCTGCTCGGTATTCACGCAATTGGTGGAAATCTTGCCCTTCTCCCCGCCGCCGTTTTTTCATAATTCCCATGTGGCTGAGGTGATTGTCGGTTGCCAGCAAAGCGTATTGCGCAACGGCGGCAAAATTGGGGTAAACCTTCACTTCCGAAGTAACAGGCAATTTGCTATCGCGCCACCACAGTTGCAGCGGGGAAAGCACACGCACTTGCAGGCAAGGAAACAGCAATTTACCGCGTTCAGTCGCTGTTATTTCGTACTGCGGTTCAGCGTATTCGTTAGGGCGTAACCCTAAGTGCAATGGAAAGCCTTCCACCGTGGTTTGTAGGGGGAAATGGTCATACAACCACAGATTAATGGCGCGTGGAGCGTGATTTTGCAGGCGTAGCCGAATGCTACGTTTCACACCTAAAGGTAAAGAATGCGGCACAAACCGTTCTGCTGTGGGTAATGGTTCGCGCATTATCCGCCAGCAATCCCACCCCGCAAGTAAGCAACTGCTACCTAGCGTGGCGTACCACACGCTTAACCCACTCGGTACGAGGCTTGCGAGTAAGGCGATCACGGCATTCGCCCCCACAAGGTAAAATAAACGGCGAGCAGGCACGATCATTTGCGCGGGGCTTCCGTTTTTTCCAGCACGGCTTTCAACAAATGATCCGCCGTATAGCCTTCTAACTCCATTTCAGGCGCAAGCGAAACACGATGACGCAACACGGGTAAACACACTTGCTTAATATCATCGGGATGCACGTAATCCCGTCCGGCAAGCAAGGCATTGGCTCGTGCAGCACGGATCAGCGCAATGCTGCCGCGTGGACCTGCGCCAAAGCGTAAGCCAGACCATTGGCGGGTAGCGCGTGTAATGCGTACTGCGTACTGCATAACGGCTTCGTCAACCGCGATATTGGCCGCGACCTGTTGCAATGCCAGAATTTCTGCGGGGCTAGCCACGGCTTGCAGCGCGTTGAGGTTGAAACGGTCGCCAATTTGCTGATCTGTAACGATTCCCACCATACTGATTTCTTCCTCCAATGTGGGGTAATCAATGAATACTTTCAGCAGAAAACGGTCAAGTTGCGCTTCGGGTAACGGGTACGTGCCTTCTTGTTCCAAGGGATTTTGCGTGGCTAACGTCATAAAGGGTAGGGGAACGGGATAGCCTTTGCTCTCAATCGTAACCTGCTGTTCCTGCATGACTTCCAGCAATGCTGACTGCGTTTTGGCTGGGGCGCGGTTGATTTCATCGGCTAATAATAAGTTGGTGAAAACTGCACCTTTACGCACGTTAAAGGTTTGATTTTGCATATCAAACAAAACATGACCGCTAATGTCGGCAGGCATTAAGTCGGGGGTAAATTGGATGCGTGCAAATTGCCCAGAAATGGTTTGTGCTAAAGCCCGTACTAGCAAAGTTTTACCCAAACCGGGTACGCCTTCGATCAAAACGTGTCCGCCTGCGAGTAAGGCAACTAAGGTTTCACGTACCACTTGTTGTTGCCCAATGAGGGCTTTGCTGATTTCTGTGCGAATGCGTTCTGCCAATGCGCTGGCTTGTTCAAGCGTCAGGCTAGGGTTTGTCATGCTGTTTCCTTGTGCTTGGGGTAAGTTGTTCAACCGTTGCCGCGAATGTTTGGTATTGCGTATCGTGTTGCTTGGTATGGCGTTGCCACATAAAGATGCCACTGGCGTAAATGTGTTCCAAAATGCGTCGGCGGTTGGCGGCAGGTAACGGTTGCATCGGGCCAAAACGCGGCATCAGTGCCAATAAGGTTAGTGGTAAAAATAGGGCTAAAGTAATGACCAATGCCCATGCGTGCCGCCAGAGTAAGTTCCATAACGGAGGCATATCGTCTTGGTGAAGCAACCAAACGCTGGTAGGTTTTTTATGCAGGGCATGTACCATGTGCCAGAATAATTCCGCGTGATCGTAATTATCAATGTCCGCGTTTTCGATGAAATCCAAATTTGCCGCCAGCGTTACCATGCCATTACCCCACGGTTGTTCTAGCAACCACGTCGCTTTTTGGTATTGCTGCGGAAATACTTTTTGTTTGGGGTCAGCTA
>CAZJDN010000056.1:6134-7899 GCA_964544775.1 uncultured Thiothrix sp. | reverse complement strand
GCAAGCAATGCCTCGACTTTTTGTTGCGATAGGGTATAGCGTTGCGTATCCAAGACTACGACGGCATTCGTATCCGGTAATGTGCTGAGTAAATCTTGCCGTTCGGCGGGGATGCCCATGCGTTTGAGGAATAACCGCGCCGCGTACAGCGAATTGGTTTTCGCTTCACCACGGAAACCAACGTGCTCCTCCAATTCCTTAAACTCAAAGCTGCTAGTAAACCATACCACGCTTGCTACGAGTAACAACGTACCAAAAATACCAAATAACCAGCGTTGTGCATTCATACGACAGCATCCTCTGGATTGGCAAACTGATTCCAATCCCGAAATAACGGTTGGATGCGTTCCTCATTGGGTGGGCGGTGCGCGTAAGCCATTTCCTGCCACGCAAGGGTGACAGCAGTAAGCCATGCCATGCGTTTACCCGCTAATTGTTGGCGAGCGAGTTGTAAAATATCGCCTTCCGTGTGGCTGTTATGCACTGTGAGGTGATCATGGCGGGTTAGGCGCATTAACGCACCGCGATACAGCAAGCTGAGTGCTTCGCGCTGCTGCCCTTGTTCCCACAAACGACGGCTGTAAGCGGCAATGTCATCCGGCAAGGATTCTGGGCGAATATCCATGCCAAATAAAATGTCCGGCGGAGGTTGTGGTTTGGCTTTGCGTTGCCGTGGTTTCAGCAAGGCGAGAATCTGCCGCCGATACACCCACGCCATGATTATCAGCACGAAAATTGCCAGCCACAACAGCGTTTTCATGAAACTGGCAAACATAACCTGCAAGGACTCATTCCAATCAGCAAATTCGGTTTCTTTACGCTCGTGTTCGCGTGGCAACCATTGTTTTACCGTGCGTACCTGCGAAAATTCTTCCAGTTGCATAATGGCTTCAATTTGGGGACGCGATTCTACGGCGGGCAATGGTTCAGTGGCGAGGTATTCGCTGGTTTTGCCCGTTTCTGCCCACGCAGGCGTATGGGGTAGGGCAGCAAAACCGATGACCACCGCCAATAATACGCCGATTAAAGGTTGGGCTAACCCTTGTAAACGTTCGCCCAAATTACGCAAAGCTAGTTCAATATCCCACGCTTCTAATTGTGTGCGGCGATTTAAATACAGGCTAAAACTTGCGCCAATATAAAATGGCTCGATTAAGCCAATGGTTAATGCATACAAAGTGGTATAACAAACATTGCCCCAATAACGGGTGTCTTCGTCAAAACTTTCGGTAAAAATACTAAATAAGAAACCACTGGCTTTATCCGTCGGGTCAATGAAAACAATTAAGGCATATAGGCTGAAAATAATCACGTATTCCAAATGTTGGCACGCAATAGTAATCCACACCGCATTACCGTGGGCTTGAATGTGTAATAATTTCTGCCGTTCTTTGCGTGCTTTGCCGCGCAATTGCTCCAGTTGCCAGATGGGTAAATTAAACCCGCGTGACAGGGAAAAACGCCGCCACGTTAATGCACCCAATAACCCTGTTTGGCGTGTTAATTGAGGCAGTGCGGTAACAACTTCCGCCAATGATACCGATTGATTAAACAATTGGCGGCTGTGAATGTACAATAAAATGCGGTCATATAACGGCTTTAGCCACCAAATAATGAGCGGCAAGTAATAGTGGTAATGTTCAGGGAGTAATAGCCACAATAACCCTACGAAACTCAATAGTAGAAATGCCCACGAAGCATACAACGCACGCCAATTATTTTGCACCAAAGCAAAACCGAGGTCAGCCGCCTCCCACGGTGAGCG
>CAZJDN010000056.1:2061-6034 GCA_964544775.1 uncultured Thiothrix sp. | reverse complement strand
CAACAAACCCCCAAAACGTTTCAATATAACCGACTTGGGTTAAATGCCCTGCTACCGCACCAATATTTAAGCCGTTGAATAAGAGGAAAAACAAACTGCCTAAGCCGTATAACATTCCCCCCGCAAAGACTTGAAAGCCGATTCCTGTATTATTGCGGATATAAAATCCAAACATAAATATATCGCTGTCGGCTTCGCGTTCGCGCCCAAAACGGGTTGTGCGTGTCGGGTCATACATTTCCTCCATACCCGCGACTTGTTCCCCGCTAAGCACGCTGTAAACCAGTTCGGGCTGCACTTGTACGGCAATCAACATGCCAAACAAACTACCAAAAAAAAGTACGGCGGATAACAATAAAGCGCGGGGAGCTTGACGCACCAAACGCGGTAAATCCCGTAAGTAAAATTCAGCAATGCGGTGTAAAAAGTGCATCCGTGAGGTATACAAAGCGTTATGCCCACGAATGACCAACTGATTCAGTTGTTCGATTAACAACGGGCTGTACATACGCGACTGTGCCAAGGCTAAATGGTGGCAAAGTTGGCGATAAACTTGCGGAAAATCCAACGCAGGTTCGCTTAATTGGCGGCGTTCCCGTTCCTTTTTCGGGATATGTTGGTAATCCAGCCATGCCTCGAAAGTGTTCCACAACGGTTGGTATTGCTGAACAAACTGCTCTTGTTTCATGCGCTTCCGCCTCCCATTAACCAATGCGCAATCCCTTGCAAATAGCGGGTGGCATTGGCTTGTTTTGCTACCAAGCCCCCCGTCATTTGCGCTAATTCTTCCAAGCGTGCAGTGGATAAGGTTTGGCTACGTTGGGCAAATAACATGATGGCTTGTTGTTCTTGCAAGGTTAGGCTGATTTCAGGGCGAATGGGTTCGGCTTCAATCGTGAGCGTGGGGTAAGTACGGCTATTTTGATGCAGCACTACCGTATTCGCGGCTAAATCACCCAAACGTTGGAAGCGGCGATTCAAGATCATGCTGATAAAACCAAAGCCATACAGCAGTGGGAGGAAATCCACCACCCGTAATAAGTTACGCACTACGGAAGCTGTTGGGGTGACAGGGCTAGCATCACTGTGTGCAACGTAAATCCGCAGCATTTTCTTCCCCGGTGTTTGCCCTTGGCGGCGTAACTCAAAGTACACGGGGTAAAACCATTCCAGCAAAAAAATCAAAATCATGGCAATGCCGTAGCCCATTTTACCCAGTAAAGCCAGCAGCATTAATAGCACGGCACTAATACCACCGCGCAAGAGCAAGTCCAACAACCAAGCCAATAAGCGCGGCACAGGTCCTGCGGGGGAAAGCTGAAGGGCAATGCCTTCTGGCGTATTGACGGTGTAAGTGGTATCCAGACGCATCCGGTACGGGGTAT
Organism: uncultured Thiothrix sp.; assembly: GCA_964544775.1. Lineage (GTDB taxonomy): Bacteria > Pseudomonadota > Gammaproteobacteria > Thiotrichales > Thiotrichaceae > Thiothrix. The sequence goes on along the minus strand of CAZJDN010000056.1, from coordinate 4,649 downwards.
CCTTTGCCAGTTTATACTTTGTGTAATTTTCAACAGCAGAATGCAATTCAACACGCCGGATGTCAACCGGAAAGCGACAGGGTGAAAATGTTCCTAGATACACGCGCAGAAAATTCCATTGTCATTGTGCCTATCGAACAAGCAACGTGGGAAATTCAGCAAAACCAATTAAGCCCAGCAGAAAAAAATTGGGCGAGTCTGCATAACTTTACGGCGCAAGCAGGGCAAGTATGCCTATTACCCGATTCTAACGGGGCGATTAATAAAATTTTGGCAAGTTGTGAGACGGAAGAGGGCAATAAGTTGTGGGCTTTAGCTGCTCTGCCAGAAAAATTACCAGCCGGAAATTATCACCTACAAACGGACTGGGATAAAAATACGCTCACTGAAGCAGCGATTGGTTGGGGTTTGGGTTGCTACCGATTTAACCTGTTTCGCCCTGATTTGGCTCAACCTCGCGCTAGATTGTATGTAGAGGCGGAACACACACGGGTTACGGCGTTTGTTGAGGCGGTGAATTTGGTGCGTGAGATGATTAATTTACCTGCTAATCATTTGATGCCAGAGCAATTATCGGGCTTTATGCAGTCCATTGCGCAACGATTTTCCGCCACATTCAAGGAAATAGTTGGTGATGATTTGTTAGAGCAAGAGTATCCCACCATACATGCAGTAGGACGTGCGAGTGCCAATGCGCCGCGTTTATTGGAAATGCGATGGGGTGAAACAACCAATCCCTTACTGACGTTAGTGGGTAAAGGGGTGTGTTTTGATACAGGTGGATTAGATTTAAAACCTTCGCAATTCATGCGCTTAATGCAAAAAGACATGGGCGGTGCAGCGCATGTCATTGGTTTGGCGCAACTGATTATGCAACTGCAATTGCCTGTACGCCTGCGGGTTTTAGTGCCAGCGGTAGAAAATGCCGTCGGTGGGGATGCGTTTCGCCCCGGTGATGTACTGCGGACTCGCGCAGGTAAATACGTCGAAGTGGATAATACCGACGCAGAAGGGCGTTTAATCCTGTGTGATGCACTAACGGCGGCAGCGGAGGAAAATCCCAGTTTAATCCTCGATTTTGCCACGCTAACGGGTGCTGCACGGGTGGCATTGGGTACGGAGATTCCCGTTTTCTTCAGTAATAACAAAGCATTGATAACACACTTGCAAACGGCAGCGGAAGAAAGTGGGGAATTGATCTGGAATTTACCGTTGCATAAACCGTATTTCGCGCAGTTGAAAAGTAATTTTGCACATTTTCTTAACAGTGGGGGCAGTTACGGTGGGGCGATTACGGCGGCATTGTTCCTGAATGAATTTGTTCCTTCAGCCATTCCGTGGGCGCATTTCGATGTTATGGCATGGAATACCCGTGCTCGTGTTGGTCGTCCGATAGGGGGGGAAGCGATGGGGCTATTTGCCGTTTACCGCTATTTAGAGACCGTTTATCAGAGGTAATGCAACTTTTTCGTATTATTCCATTCAGGAAGGGTTCAGTTTTGTGGGCGATGCCCTATAATGAGGCTTAATTAATTGTCAGTTGTGTCTCTGCTACAAGGTAAGCCCCATGAAACCATCGTCCTCACCTGTTGAGCAACCGTCATTCGGCGTAACAGTGCGTCATGCCATTGTATTGGCACTGTTAATGTATTTGCTTGTGGCGATTTTTTTGCTGTTTTTTCCGCACCAAGCCAGTGCAGGTGAACAAGCACAAGCGCACTTACTGGATAAAATTTTAGGCTCAGTCATGCCTGTGGAGGAGGGAAAGTTTGCCCCCGTAGACGATGCAAACATGGCAAAAGAGCTACAAGGTTTGATTGCCCAGCACCAATTGGACGGCATAACAGCGGCGGCTTACATCGTTAATCTCAGTCGTAACAGCATGGCTTGGGCTGCGAGTAAAGCAACCCAGCCCTTTACGCTGAATGTGCCTGCGGATAAGTTTACGGTGCAGTTTGTGCGCATAGGGAAACTGCGGCTGGCATTGCAAAACTTCTGGGTTAGTCAACAGGATGGGCAGCGGGAAAATTTCCGTATGGTGCTTGCCCTTCCCATTGACTGATGCGGGTGGTTAGTTGCCCAGTACAACCCGCCCGAATAACGCAGGGTTGCGCCATGCGTCATCCGCTTGCGCTTTCCACGTTAACTTGCCTTTACGTTGGGGTGTGCCGTCATTGTCATTGACGTGTACATCCATGCCTAAACGCATTCCTGCTTGCGGCTGTATGCCCAGTGCCGCCCACGGTAGGGTGATTTCCAAGCTGTAACCATCCGCATTACGCACGACATTAAAGTTCATGGGAACACGCTGACGCGGTGGTGAGTATTTACCCATTGCGACTTTTTGCGAGGCAATGTCAAAAATAAAGTGGAAATCATTGCGCCCGTCATATTGGCTATTCAATGAGCCGTCTGCGTCCAAATACAGTTCGACGGAATCGTTTTCCCACGGAATGTTTGAACCAGCGGCGAAACGGTTATCTTCTACCCCAATACGCAAGTACAGGTTTTGTTCGTCCCAACTGGCTTGCCATAAAGCGGCAAGGTCTTTGGTGCTGTCAATGTGCCCATTAACTACCGTGCGTAAT
>CAZJDN010000056.1:0-1961 GCA_964544775.1 uncultured Thiothrix sp. | reverse complement strand
GTAATGGGTTCGTGTTGCGGTGCGGTGGCATCTAACGGTTCAGATTGCTCTTTCATCGCTTCTAATGTCACGGCGGGTTTGGTGTGACGCACAAGGTTATTGCCTGAACAGCCTTCCCACCAACATGGGTTGCTGTGGGCAAAGTTAACCATTGCTTGGTGTTTCGGGGCTTGCCCATCGGCTTGGGTAATGTATTCCTTCGCACCAAAACTGCCGAATTTTTGGTAAATGCGCGGCGTGGTGTAATGCACAAATAGTTTTCCCCCCGCTTGCTTCCAACCGTCCAGTAATTGGCGGTAAATGACACCCATTTGCGCACTGCGGTTAGCGGCGTAAAACAAGTTGTTGGGCGGTTGATCGTTGGATTTGGTATTCCAATCCACCAAATGTTGCCCACCTTCGTAGGCGATTAAATCCACGCCGAAATTACGCGCAATGTCCGCTTGCTTACCAATAGCAATTAACTCATTGGGTAAGGAATGCGGGTAACGCGCATCGGTCATAATGCGAAATACCTCTGCAACACTTCGCGCCCCGCGTAGGGCGTTGTAATCGCCGTAAATGTAAGGTGCAATCGCGTAAGCGTCGGCATTACGGTATGCCCCTTCGTGCGACAAAATGGTTTTACTCATTTCGGTACTGCCCGTTAAGCCAGCCAATACTCGCACTAAATGGTCTTTGCCGCCGTAGGTTTGTTCCCAGATGCGGAATATTTCTACCGAACGTTGCGCGTAATACTTGTAAGAGGCTTTTTCTGGGTCTGCATCTAAGCCTAAACGCGCCCCTTGTTGTTTCATGTAAGCGTGTTGGTTGAAAATGCCATTCCATGCTTCATTGGTGTATTCCACATACACTTTCAAGCTAGGGTCTAGGTTGACGCGCACGTAGTCGGCAAAACGACGGATGAAATCATCACTCGCCGCGTGTGGCATGGAAAACCACGGGTCAGCATGCAAACGGTTGGCGAGTTCCACCATCACTTCCATTGGCGCACCACGGATACCTTCCGCACCGCCCCACGTTTGCTGATCAATGCTGGCGCGGTCTTCCCACGCATACACTGGATTGCGCGTAATACCACTCATGTTCATGAAACGAATCACGCGGAAATCCCGCATGTATTTCAAATAATCGGGGTTGAAAATGATTTTGCTGGAATTCTGCTCGAATGATAGGTAATCCCCTTGGCATTGTCCTGCACTGGCAACCCGCTGAAATGGGTTACTCGCACAAATTCCTCCTTGCGGTAGGATACGGATATTGCGCAAGTAATTGGCGGGATTCGTGCCTTTGATATACAACGTGGCACTTAGCTCATTATCGCTACCGGGGTCAATCAAAATTACATCGCGCCCCGGCGTGTGCTCGACTAGCGAGGCATCGTTACCGTATTCCAGCTTGCCTTCACCGTCGTAAAGCACGCTGTAAAAGCCGCGTGGAATCGTTCCCGCAGGTAGTTTATTTAAAATACGTGTGCCTGCCTGACCTCCGGCAGAAATGGATTTCGGCCAACCGTAACCGTCGTATTGTACATCGCCTTTGGTTAAAGGACGCGCTTCACGAAACGGTAGTGACATTTTCATCAGGTCAATGAATGGCGCACTGGCATCATCTTCCATGATTTCGTTGGTATTTGTTCCCAAAGCAGAGGTGCTATTGTAAAACGCACCTGCGTTGTGTGTTGTTGCTAAGCCCATTAGCAAGAGGAAGGGCGCAAGAATACGACCCCCCGTAAGGTGGCGAGTTTTTGCCATGATTAATTAGACCCCAGTTTTGCTCTAATCCGTCCCCGCGTGCATTGCCCCCGCTGCGGTGGTCGGTTCCCCAATGTGTGATGTTTAGAAACAAGTCAGGTTCGTTTAGTTCCCCTTTAATGTCCGTTTACAGGAAAGTTTGTGCTACGCGATGAATCCAGCCACAATTTTCGTTATTATTCCATCCTTTTGCTGACAAGCGACTGA